>JAISMI010000020.1 GCA_031276835.1 Holosporaceae bacterium
CATCGGTCGGAATGTTATATTCTATCATGCTGTATAAATCCTTTTTCTCTGAAACTCTAAGAGTTATACAGCTATTCCAAATAAATTAAAATTTCCTAACGAAACCTATTAAAATAATAAAAAATTCAAACGCACATAAATTCTTGCATAATTAAAAATTGCGGGACTTAATGGAATGTTAAGCATGGCAACGGAGCGCAGCTTGGCTTGTCTGCTGAAGAAGGAATAACGGTCGGCTCCTGTTGTTCTTCTTGATAATCGCTTAAATCGTCGTTCATTTGCACGTTGCCCGCGCACAAACGAAATAATAGGTCGCGCCTGTTACTGTTTATTTGGATTGATTCTTCTATTATTTTGATTGTCGTAAAGATATTCGGCCCGCTTACGTCTTGTTTCCTCTCTTCTATTGTTTGTAATATCGTTTCTAAAGAGACTGAAGCATATTTCGGACATCTCAGAACTAATATTAAGTTTTGTAAATTTATTTTATTAAACCTTAGGGTGGATCTTTCGTTTAATTGTCCATTGTTAGTGAAACAAGCCATTTCGTCGTCGACGGGTATTTGCCATATGCTTCGTATATATTCCATAAAGCCGGATATTGTCGTCTCCGGCGGCATACTTAGAACACACGGCGTTAACATATTTTTGCATATCAAGAACTCGATGATATCGCCTGAAGAAAGCACGGAATAACCGAATACTATATCGTCATTGTCATTGGTATTCGTTGGGAGCGTCATGCCGCCGCACAGATTTACTATACAGCAATATAAGCAAACAAATGGAACAAAAATTTTCATCATTAAATTACCTTAAAATTATACATAGCCGATAATACGACAAGTTTTTTTTAAAACAATATATTATTGCGTAAAATTTTAATTTTAACGACGTTGTTCTTTGTCCAGAAGTCGCCTTATATTCTCATGATGTCTTGCAACGACTAGAACGACCAATCCCATTAGAACATAGGCTTGATTAATGAAGTCTAGACATAGGGAAATTCTCGTGTAATTAAAAATTACAAGACTCGATAGGACGCTAAGTAGTCCGGCGACGGCGGAAATTCTAGTGACGCAAAACATGGATATCCAGATGAGGGCCGTTCCGAAGAACGTAAAGGGACTCAGAGCGCACAAAGTTCCAAAATAGGTGGCGATTCCTTTTCCGCCTTTGAATTTCAGCCAAACGGGAAATATATGGCCGATGGCCGGAGCGGCCAATATCATTAAATTTATAGCTTCCGAATCGGTTTTTAGGAAATAACATGGGATAAATCCCTTAAAAAAATCCAATATAAAAGTAAAGGTTCCTATGATTTTTCCCTGCGTTCTGAAGGCGTTGGTGGCGCCAATATTTTTTGAACCGCTTTTCCTTAGGTTTCCATTTCCGAACATTTTTGAAAGTATCAATCCGAAGGGAATTGATCCCAACAAATAGGCCAATACCGGATAAAAATAGCGCGTCATTCGCTCCTCCTTTGTCTTAGCATTTCGTATAGGGAAACCGTAGCCGCCTGAGCCGCATTCAGCGTACTAAACTCTTCCATACAGGGTAATTGTACCAAAAAATCGCAAGTTTCTCGAGTTAATCTTCTTAGGCCTTCGCCCTCGCTTCCGACGACTAATATAATTTTTCCTTTTAGAGGCGTTTCGTAAATTTTTTTATCGGCTCGCTCGTCCAATCCAACGCACCAGAATCCGTCATTTTTTAAATTATTTATGGCGTGAACGAGATTCACAACCCGAATAATCGGAACCGACTCCGCCGCTCCGGACGCCGCCTTTACAATTGCCGGAGTAAGTTCCGGACTGTTGTTTTCCGTTACCACAACGGCGCGAACTCCAAAAACCGCGGACGCTCTGAGAATGCTGCCTATGTTTTGGGGATCTCCCACTTGATCCAAAAATATAAACGGACGATCGTCGGACTTGTCCGTCGTCAATTCATCGATGGAGTAATCCGGAAACTTTTTTACCTGAACTGCGCAACCCTGATGAATTGCGTCTCTTCCAAAAATCGCGCTAAAAAAATTGCGGTCGACAATTTCCGGTTTTAGGGATAATTTTCCCGGTTCGTTGGAAAAATCCTTGGACGATTCCATAAGAATAAATCTTAAAATACTTCTTTGAGGATTACGCAGAGCGGCTTTTACGGCATGTTTTCCATATATCCACATCGAACTGCGATCAGCGTTGTTTTTTCTGCCCATAACCACCCAACCATTAGGACGACGCAATAAATAAGGCTCGGAGTAGCATCTTCTTTTCTTTTTCATCAAATTTGTCAAAATTCTAACAAGACGCTCGTTCATATTACTATACCTAAACTCGTATTCTTTCAAGCGTAATAAAAAGTCTTTAATCTTTAATGCCGTAAAACTTAGCCGCGCCGCTTGGCGGAGCTCTCAAAGATCTCGATTTCATTAATACGGCTTTTTCTCGTAAACTCGTTTTGGCTGAAAAAACGCAATGGCGATCGCATCCGTCTAAAATCAGTCGTTTCCCAACATCCATATGAATAATTGATACCTTAAGGATAGATTTTTCCTTGGATAATCGTTTTGAATTTCTCTCGTGGATATTTGAGGACTATGCTTACAAAGACCTTTCCGTCTCTTTTTAACAGTCCGGATACGGGAGTTTTTCCGGCTGCGTTTGCCGCGAACTTTTTTGCTCCGACGTATCTTATACGCTAGCCGGCTAATTTTTGCTAGCCATGAGCGCTATATACGCTTTAATTGTTTCTGCATGACATCTTTTAGGGTAGCACCAACAAAACAGATTAAGTACGCCATGTTTTTTATAAAGACGTATTAGCTCGTCAAGAGCTTGCCTAAATTCAATATTATTTTCCGTCTGGCATTTGAAATATTCTTCATACTGATCGCAAACATAGTTGCGCTGAGACTCTGAGGTCATGCGAAATGGGTTGCCGAAAACTGATTTTCTATCTACGCGCACGTCAAATTCGTCAAATGGATGTGCATTGCTTAAGTTATTAACGGTTATCACGCTTTACTCCATTTCAATATCTTAATGAATTAAATAATCTCCGCCTATAAAGATATTCTTTTTTCAAATATTGGAATCAGGGAAAATAAATAATATTTTTTTATGGTTTTCCATTCATAAACCTTCATAACGGGTATTCCCAAAAACTTATAGACGGTTTTGCTTTGTACATACCATTTTTCATCGCAGTTTATGTGATATTTATGGGAAAACTCAATGAAATCCAGTCTGGCGGCCAACAGATCTCTTTGTTTTTTATCCGTCATTTCTCGAGTCGTCGATTGGTAATTTACCCAGTAGTAGTAGGACGTCGTTGGAACGGTAACCAAAGTTTTCAGAAAATATAAGGCCCGAATAGAGAAGGCGATATCCTCGAAATATACTCCCTCCGGAAAACGAATTTTATGAAGCTCCAATTCGGATCTTAGGTAAATTTTATTGTAGACGTAGCATTTTCGCGGAGATTCTGTGATTTTATATTTTTCGGCGGCGGCGGAGTAAAGTTTTTCCTCTCCGACGCGCAATTTTACGCGAGTTTTAGACGACGGATACTTTCGAATAATACCGCAGCAGGCCATGCTGGCGTTATATTTTTCGGCGGCGGCGTAGAGCGCCTCAAAATAATTTAGATCGATCCAGTCGTCGCCGTCGACAAATCCGACGTATTTTCCTCGGGCGACGTTCATGCCGGCGTTGCGGGCCGCTCCCTGCCCTTTGTTTTCCTGATGGAGGACGACGATGCGATTATCTTTTTCGGCGAATTCCTTCAATATATTAGGGGAGCTATCCGCGGAGCCGTCGTTGACGCAAATTATCTCGACGTCCTTTAGAGTTTGATGAATAACGCTTTCTAAGCACCGCGATAAAAATTTTTCGACGTTATAAATCGGAATAATAATAGAAATTTGGGGCTGCATTTATTCCTCTCTTCCGGCGCTTCTTGCGGACGGTTATTTGCTTTATTTTGCAACGGGTAAAGAATCTCACACCGTAAAAAAATCGTCAAATTATTTTTGCGGAGTCCAAAATTTTTCCAGACGTCCAGAAAGTTTTTCCAAGAAGAACGTTTCCCATCTTCGGCGGCGGGACGCTTTGAGGAGCGACGCTAAGCGTGCAGCGCACAAAATCTCCCAAGTACTTGCGGATTAAAAATTTTAGATCGTCGAGACGTTTTTTATCCACAAGCAGTTGGAAAATTCTATTGTAATCTCTATGGGTTAGATGGACTTTCACTCCGAAGGACGACGTGGAAAATCTCGTTCCCAATTCGGAATTGATTCCGAGTTTTGCATTGCCCAACTGATGGATTTCTCGGCGTCGCGTCCAAAACGTTTGGATCTCATCTATGCGGACGGTGAATTTTAAAAATGAAGAAATAACGGCCTCTAGACCGGTCGCGCTCTTTTCCTTGGTCCAAAACAAATAGGAAAGCCGCGACATTCGTCGATCTATGGTTTCCGGAGATTCTCCCAGAAACGCGGCAATTGTTTTCAGTAGCAAACAATTTGTGCCGTCGTGGCGTTGAAGATTTAAATAACGTCGCCGGCTGATTTGATACGAAATTCCCAGTAGGCGCGTGTTAAATGTGTTGACAAATGCGGCCATGGCGTCGTCTTTTTCCTGGGATCTCCGGAAAATCAATTCGGCGTAGGGCGTTGGCAGAGGCGCGTTCAGTCCGGCTATGGACAATCTTTCGATATATATTACGGGGACTCCGTTCGCCTGGACGATGGTTTCAATTTCAGCGCCCCGCAGATGAAACGAATTAATGCTGCTGGTTTTAAACGGAGCGTCCGCAATGTTCGTCTCTTTACCAAATGACGTTCGCGATCCATATTCCAGAATATACGCCGCCATTTCGAACGAAAATTGACGGGGGTTTCGTCGTAATTCCTCCTCTAGAGATAATTCTTCATGCCGAACTGCTGCTTCCATTTTTTTAAAATTCCATTTTTAGAGATATTTTTTACGGATACATCGGTAAAAGTGTTGATGGACGCGTAGGAGGATAAAAATTTCGACAACGCCAAACTTAAGGGCAATCCCAAATTTGGCACGGCGTCGTCAAAGGTAATTTCTATGTCCGTACCCTGGACAAAACCGCGCCAAGTTTGCTCGTCAAACCGTCTGGTATTTATGAAACTTTCGACGGAAACAATGGCGTCGACTTCTCCGCCTAAGGTTGATCCAAAAATGTCGGCGAACACCTGCAGTACGCTCCGAATTTTTTTAATTCCGTCGCCGCTGAAGGAAATAGAATTCAATGACAATGCAGAAATTAGCTTCCATAGAGTTTCTCCGCTTTTGATGGACGGTTTTTGCGCCGTCGGACGGTCTACGCAATAAATTTTTTTCACGGGAGCGGACAACTCAATTTGCAATTCTCCAGACGTGGGAATTTGCTCCGCCAAACCTCTATTGGCGCACAAAGTATAGCCGTAAAATATTCTATCCGCCGGATATTGAGGATTGAAATTCATGTCGATAAATGAAATGTGAACGTCTTCTCCGACGGCGTCCTTTAGATAGGATCTTTTTCTTCTGGATTTCCAAAAAATACCAATGTTGGAATCTTCGGGGGAATAGTCGCAGGAAAAAAATTCCGGCACGTAAATTTCTTCGTTATTTTTAGCGTCGATGGCAACCATTTTCTCTATTTTATAGATTTCATGGCTGTGATAGCGTCGGTAATCCGGCGTTAGACAGTACTCCACTTGTCGATTGTCTAAACGGAGAGGCTCCGTAACCTTGGGGAATAGATTTACGGCCGGCGCCGAAGACAGAGAAAAATTTTTCTCCGATATCTGCATGGAAATATCATAACTCATGGGAATATATAAAAAACTTTCTCCCGTAACGTCAAAGTCGTTGGTTAAATCAACGTCGAATCCGTAGAATTTATCCGGAAATGCGAAATATTCCTGCAGTAATCGGAATCCCTTATGGACGGTTTGCGGATACGGAAACAGAGATTCGTCGTCTTCCAATCCGACGGGTCGTATGGTCGTCATTGATTTATATTGCTTATCTTTTTGGGAAATTACGCTTTCTTCAGTGGAAAAAATGGCCGAAAAAATCTTTCCCCTGAGCAGCGCGTCCGCATGAATGTAAAAGCGAAGTTTCCTCGGTATACTTTGCGCTGGACTACACTGAATCCCTATTTTTAAATAATAGGTGGATCGGGCAAAGTAGTCGGGTAAATGCTCTCTTTGAATGATGGAAGCCGAAGAAATAACGATGGGCCATAGCTGCAAATCATGGGAAGTCATGAAGGAGCATACTTCTCCCGAAAGGCTGGCGGTATAAAGCAGCGTATTCTTCGGAACGACCATTCCCGGCGTTTTTGCAGCCCGCGATTGGTCAACGTCGAATTTTACCATTACGCAAGACGGAGTGGGCAGCGCGAGCGGCTCGTATAAAACGTTAAGAAGAGCGCTCGCTATTTCCGGAAACTGATCGTCTATTTGTTTTTGTAATTTTCCGGTGAGAAACGCGACGCTTTCTATCAGTCGTTCCACATGAGGGTCTGTCGATTCGTTATGGGATAGATCGAGTCGTCGGGCGATTTTGGGAAATCGTCGGGCGAAGTCGCTTCCGGCGCTTCTCAGATAAGAAAGCTCGTATTGATAATATTCCGACAGGAGATCTATATCGTTTTTAATCATGCTACACATCCACTACTATTGGAAACGACAAAGGAATTTTGCGATTCTCAATGATCGCCGTCGCGTCGATGTTGACGAACACCACGCTCGAATCGTTTCCAACGCCGGTTACTTTGGCGTTGGCATTGATTAATCGCGGTTCGAATTGCTTTATTACGCCGTTAATTCGAGACTCCAATTCTTGAATTTCAAAAACGCTCTCCGCCGACGTCGGAGCCGTAACATTTATCCCGTAGGAATAGGGAATTTTGTCAGGATAATCCTTAATAAAAGACGCAACCCTCGTGTTAAGTAAACGTGAAAGATCCTGTAAAATGGAGTTCTGCGACTCCTTTAGCGTATGAAATCTTTTTGGATTTTTTTCAAACGGCTCTTCTGAATTTTCATCGATTAATTTTTCAAATAATGGAATAATTGCCGCCTGCGTCATGTTAAGATTCCTCCACTTCCCATTTGGCCAGATCGATTTTTGTGGCGACGGTTCCCAATTTTTTGCCCTCTTCATTGAAATCCGTATAATTATCCGCGTATGACGCGTACCGAAACGAAAAAGAGTTAGTTTCTCCAACGGTGGAAAACGATTGTAGAATGCATTGGAAGAACTCTTTTGTCTCCAGGGCTTCGATTTTGTCGATGAGGACGGCCGTTTTCTTGACGATAATTTTAGGAATCGCCACCCCTTTGGCTAGACGTCCCTGAATCATGGCGCAATGGCTGCCCGGACCGATAAATATCTTCACATCCCGCGCTAACACCGCGGAATCCGAGCTTTTAATGCCATCAAATAGAGAAAATTTCGATATATGGAACTCCATGCCGAAAAATTTTGCAAAATCTTCCAGTCCATCAACGTCGCTGTGGAATATTTTATCTGCGGATATATACCATTCGTAGGCCGAAACGTTTTGATTCAACGATCCCTGGGGCGCAACATTATTGAAGAACAACGGCTGCATATTTTCCAATTCTAACCACTCCGCATAACATTAGAAACCTATTGAAAAATAATTAACATATGGTTGAGATATGGGAGCAAAGTCTAAAAAATTTCTTGCCCGCAATATTTGGAATGGATCCGTTAAAAGCCGAGATTTAAGATAGTCCGCAACGCGCTGATCTAAAAAGCGTTAGTGGGGCGGCCACGAGAATTTTATCGTCAAATTATCAATGGTTATACAAGCTATGTGACGAGCAGAATCGACGCTCTTATGACCGTTTATTTGTTGAGCAAGATTACCGCAATTGTTCACAAGGCTCAATTCTCTTAAACTCGTACTGCTGTGTATTAAAGGTAAGAATTCTAAATTACGCATCAAATTATAATCTAAATACAGCGTATCCAGATTTTCTAACGTCGATAGCGAGACGGGCAATTCTTCGAAACAATTAGAATTCAAGAAAAGTTCTTTTAAATTTTGATATGGTTTGGGATGAGATACTATTTGACGCGAATTCTGGGAAGTTGCTATTACTATTGACGAGGGCGATTTCCGTTCTACTCCTACTATTACTCCATCGGCGGCTGGTATTGGTCGCTTATTACTATGGAAGGGCAATTTGCTTAATTGATTAAAGCTGAGATCGAGGGTCTCTAAATTATAAAGATTTATGAACAGACCTTCAACCAATTCAGTTAACTTATTGGCGGCAAGATAGAGTTTTTTCAAAGACTTAAGATGGCTAAATAGCAATGGATCTGACAGATTTTTCAAGAAATTGCAGCTCAGATCAAGGATTTCCAGCATTTCAAATCCTCGAAATGCTTCTACTTCTAGCGTTTGTATGCCCGTTCCTTTTAGATTCAAAATTTTTAACGCGCTAAAATTTTCAATATTGCCGGACCATAGCGTTGAAAAATGACGAAGAAAGGCCATATCAATTTGTTCGACTTCGGGAGGGAATTCCATTGTCCTTATTGTAGTTTCTGGCTGATCTCTCAGTGAAATAAGCGTTTCTTCAGGATTTGGAGGTAAGGCGAACATTTTCAATGGAATTGGAGGATAGTCTGCTGTTCTTGCTTCTCCAAAGGCCGCATTTCCCGCGTCCATATCCAGGGTAAAATCGTCCATTTTCAGGAATGCATTTGGCATTGACGCCAATGAACTAGAAACGCCTATCGCCTTTTTCATCTTAACATCGCTATGTACCAGCGCTAAACACTCATAACTCCTCTGCCGTTGTTCCTTTTTCTTTTGTTTCTTGTTTTTTGCTTTATATCTATTTTGTTCTTTCATTTTCTCCGTTTGGATTGCCTCCTGGAAAGCTTTCCTGACGCGTTCCTGTTCGTGTTGCTCATATTGTAGATCTAGCCATGGTTTCTTTTTACAATACGACGTCGGCGAAACGGTAGCGCTGCTCGCCTTAGCCGTCGCAAAAGGTTTTGTGGGAATCGAGAGAGAAAGAGACGCCGAGTCTTCGCGAATTCTAGGAAAAGACGTAAAACGTCTAGAAGGAGAAGCAGATAACCAATCGTCGGGCATTGAGGCGGAAGTAGATATTAAATCGTCGGAAATCGAAGAAGAAATAGACGCTGAATCGTCTAAAATTAAGGAAGAAATGGACGTTGAGTCTTCGTAAATTGAGGGAAAAGATCTAAGATGGGGTATAACCTCGCTTGGTTCAGAAGAGGGAAACAGCGTTACTATAATGCTGTTTGATTGCCGGAGCGCTAATATTAGCTTAATACTGGATTGGAAATTATTATACAAATAACGGCAAGGCATTTTCTCATCCGTGAGTATGATAACGCGGTCGTCACATTTTGTGGAGACGCTCTGTTTAGGGAAAAAAAGTCTACCTTTAATAAAATGACGGCACAATATCGCCAATTGATAAATCCGGTCGCCGATTGGCATGGAATCAATTAAGGCGTCGGAATTTTTTACGCATTGCACGGCGTCAATAATAGGAAGTTCCATAATTTGGGACGAGATGTAGCAAAAATTATTATACCGTTCAAAAAAATTGCGTTCTATTGTTTTTAATTCATTTAACCAGTTATCTATAATAATTTTTTGCATTAGTAATGGCGATTCTTGCGAATCGTCGGCATGAAACTCGTCAATTATTGCATCAATACGGGTTTTTGTATTTTCTATTGTTTCTCTTATGTTTTGTTCTAGAGTTTGTTTAAGTTCCTGTTCTATTCGGAAGAATCGGATTTGCTTCCTCTTGGTATCGATTTTTTCTTGGTATTCTTTCTTCTCTTTTTCCAACTGTTGGAGTTCTTTTTTTGTTCTTTTTTTCCCTAATTGAAGCTTATTAATGCAAGCGTAAAACTTATTAGCCCTATCGTGTAAAGGCGTTATTAAATTTTTGTCCTGATGAGATTTTCCAAAGAGAAAGCAATCTGTTACAATTAAATGCATGCGATTATTGAATGTATTGAGGTTGGTTTGCGACGCGTACCCTTGCAAATCAATGTCATATCTCTGAAGTTCTCTAATGGCTCTCCAAATTCCTAATCCATAATCCAGAAATGCCAACGGAGGGATATGTTCTCTTTCCGCTAAAACATGCAAAAGCAAGTTGTTTAAGCTTTTAGAGACGTCGACTTCTAACTTTATATTAAGAATAGATTCTTCTATTTTGTTTTTTAAGCATGCGGCGAACGATGATACGGCCTGATTTTTTGAGGTTTCATGAGAGAGATCTCGCCTGAACATTGCGTCAAGATTTCCGCATATGCCAAAATATAATGTAATTCCGAGCAAAAAACTTTTTTTCTTCATATTTTACTCTCATTATTATTTTTATAATCAATTATAGATATTATTACAATAAATATTATATTTTATTAATATTGTATCATTATCGATAAAAAACCCATTAAAAATAAAAAATAAACCGCCGCGTCTTGCACTATTGTCGTTAATTTCGCAATTTTGACGCGGTAGATATGAAGAGTATGAGGATGAATGGACTCGGGACTTTAAGGATCAAATATTTATCTGCCGTAGTCCCAAATTTTGAGCTTTTTTAAGCAAAATACTCCTTGCCGATTTTTCGAAAATCACAATGATGGCGTCCGCGCCTAGGGCTCCGCATCCTTTGGCCGATTTCACTCCGTCGATTTTTAGAAGTCGATCAACTGTTAGGGCGATTTGAGCCATGATTAGATTCTTTTCTTTTAGTAAATTAAAAAAAATCTGTACATTGTAGGTTAAGGATTCTTCATTTGCGTCGGTAAAGCTTTTTTTTATGTTCAGAACTGCGTTTTCCAATTCCGTAATACGAATGGGGGATAATTTCTGCAAATGAAGGTATGTTGGCGTCTTGTATTCGGTTTTAAAAACGACGAAATCTAAATTCGGAAAATTCCAATTTATCGTTTCCGTTGATTGTGTTTGGGAATTGAAAAAAATATGACGATTAAAATATTGGGCGACGCAATCGGCGCCGCTTGGCGCGACGCCGCCCTCGTTTAAGCAAGATAATCTTTTATACTCATCCAAAAATGACTCGACGTTAAATTTTTGTCCAGTTAGTTGCAAATGCAATTTATATAGCGTTGCAAATTGAGCGCTTGACGCTCCTAATCCTCCGGATCCGTTATGGGGATCGCAGAATTTCATCGATATGCCGCCAAAGTCGTGAGATTTGTAGAACAAATCGGCCGGAGATCCGACGTCTATTCCGAAGCGCTCGGTTTTTCCTTCTTTTATCGTCAATTGAAATTCCGGAGGAGTAACCAAAACGACGGCGCTTCCGCCAAATAAAACGGCATACTCCCCCGCTAAAAACGTTTTACTTCCAGAAAGAAAAATATTTGATACCAAAACAGCACACCGTTATTTAATCCCGTCGAGACATATTTCTCGTTTTATTTGCTCCGGACTTATGGCGCCAATTCTTGTAATTTGATTATTTGTTAAATCCACAATTGTCGATTCTACTCCTATGGAGCAGGGACCGCCGTCCAGAATTATTAAATTTTCATTGTTTTCCAAGCTATTAAAGACTTCTTGCGCGGTTCGCGGACTCGATTCGCCGGATCTGTTGGCGCTCGGAGCCGCCAATGGAAACGGTAACCGCGATAACAAATCAAGCGCCGTTCTATTATATGGAACTCTAACGCCTATCGTTTCTAATCCGGCCGAGCATAAAGACGATAACTTCGAGGAAGAACGACGTTTCAGCACAATAGTAAGCGGACCAGGTAGGAATTTTTCCGCTAAAATCAATGCTCTATCTTCAATTTCAACGTCGTCCAGAGCTTTTGCGAAGTCGGCGTAGCAAACGCTTAGCGGTTTGGATTGGGGACGACCTTTACGGCGAAATATCTTTAAAACGGATTCGTCTGCATGGGCGTTGCCGCCAAGACCGTACACGGTTTCTGTTGGGAACGCGACAAGAGCGCCGCAACGAAGAGCATCCGCTGCGCGCGCCACATTCGCGTCGCTGGAGACAAGAATTTCACGCATGTAGACGTCTAAGCGAAAATCTTTTTCCGGATTAATTGGCTATCAATCTTGAGCGGCCTCTATGATCAACGATCAACAGCGCAGACTGACCAACCGGTAGAATCGTGTCGGTTCCCTGTACGATCGTCTTAAGTTCTCCCGACGATAGCTTAACCACATACTCAAACGCTTCTTGCGATTTCATGCTTTTTTCGGCATAGGCTCCGGCCGCGGCGCCGGCTAGGGCTCCCGCCGTCGTTGTAACAACGCGTCCGCGACCTCCTCCAATGGTATTGCCCAAAACTCCTCCGGCAAGAGCGCCTACGAGTTGTCCAGTCTTATTGTTTTCCAGGTAATCTCCCTCTTCGACCATTACCTTACGTACGTTGACGACGGTGCAAAGATAGGTCGAATTCGCCGATCCTAATGTTCTCGCGTCGTATGACGAAGAGGAAATATTTCTTCCGCATCCTCCAATCATCAACAAACTACCGCATAAAACTACAGAAATTAGTAATCTCTTCATATGAAACCTCCATTAAACAAGGATCATTCTAATTCAAACGGCAATCCGACACAACACAAGATCTACGCTTGGAAATTGAAATTTTGAGTTCGGCGCGACATTCATGTTAGTTTTTCTTCCGCCAAGTGATAAGATGTCAAAAGTTAAATTTTTGGAGTCGAGAGGTGTTTGTATGGTAAGGCAATTGAATATGCGCTATGAAACGGACATTATTCTAGGTAACGAGGATTTCGAGAAGCGAGAAAAACGCAGAATTATCGTCGATATATGTCTGCGTTTTCCGAAAAAAAACAGAGCGTGTAGCAGCGATAATCTCGGCGATACGATTTGCTATGCCCAATTGTCGAATTTTATCAACGATAAACTACAAAATTCTGATTTTAATCTGATAGAAAGAGTCGCCGACTTTCTTTATGAGGAAATTACATTCTATTTAAATGATAAAACCATTTTAAAAAGAATTAAAGTCGCTAAACCGGAACCTCCGGTTAACAATTTGGAGAGCGCCTCGTTTATTTATTCAGATTGGTGAGGAAAGCGACTTAGTTCTCGCCTAAAATTATCCGAGTAAATTACTTAGACGCGACGTCAGATCCTTATTGAAATTTCATTTTCCAGCGTGTAGACTAAATCCCATAAAAAGTGAGGTATTTCCATGGCTGGTAGTATTAATAAGGTCATTTTGGTTGGAAATCTCGGGAAAGATCCAGAGGTAAGATCTGCACAAGACGGTTCGAAGATTGTTTCATTTTCCATCGCTACGTCGGAATATTGGAAAGATAAAATGTCCGGCGAAAGAAAAGAGAAAACCGAATGGCATAGAGTGGTTGTATTTAATCCGAATTTGGCGGATATTTGCGAGAAATATTTGCATAAGGGGTCCAAAGTGTACCTGGAAGGTCAGCTGCAGACGAGAAAATGGCAGGATCAGTCTGGCAATGAAAAATACACGACGGAGGTGATAATTTCCCGATTTAAGGGAGAACTTACTCTGTTGGATTCGCGGCAGGACGGCGGCGGCGCAACATTTGAGGCTCCGTCTGAAGATGGCAAATCGGAATCGAGTGTTATTGACGACGATATACCATTTTAAGGCTGAAACATCCTGCAAAACTAACGGAGATTTTTTGTGATAGTTGAAAATGAAGGGATAATGCCCGTATCGCTTGAGGATGAAATGAAGCGGTCCTATTTGGACTATGCCATGAGCGTTATTGTATCCCGAGCCCTTCCGGATGTGCGAGACGGCCTGAAACCGGTTCACAGACGCATCATATACAGCATGATAGAATGTGGATATGATTATAATAAGCCATTTCGCAAATCTGCCCGCATTGTTGGAGACGTTATCGGCAAGTATCATCCGCACGGCGACTCGGCAATTTATGAGGCCATGGTGCGTATGGCTCAGCCGTTTTCCATGCGGGAGCTTCTCATCAGCGGGCAGGGAAACTTCGGCTCGATGGACGGAGATCCGGCCGCCGCCATGCGCTATACGGAGGCGAGACTTGCCAAAATCTCCCATTTACTAACGGAAGATCTCTACTGCGACACCGTGGATTTTCAGCCGAATTATGACGAGTCGTTGCAGGAACCTACGCTACTTCCGGCGCGTTTTCCAAATCTATTGGTCAATGGAGCCGGCGGAATCGCCGTTGGTATGGCGACTAATATTCCAACCCACAATCTAGGCGAAGTAATTGACGCCTGCGTTATGATGATCGACAATCCAAGCGTTTCGCTAGAAAGCGTTGTTTCGGCGATTAAGGGGCCGGATTTTCCGACTGGAGGATCCATAATTGGTCGCGCCGGAATTCTTGCGGCTTTCAAAACCGGTCGCGGCTCGATAATAGTTCGTTCCAAAGCAAAAATTGAAGAAATACGTAAAGATCGTCAAGCCATAATTGTTACTGAAATTCCATATCAAGTCAATAAGGCTCGGCTGATCGAGAAAATTGCCAGTCTCGTGAATGAAAAACTTATAGACGGAATTTCCGACTTGCGGGACGAATCCGATAGAGACGGCGTTCGTATCGTCGTCGAGTTAAAAAGAGACGTAAACGCCGACGTCGTTCTAAATCAGCTCTATAAAAACACAATGCTGCAGACGTCTTTTGGAATTAATATGTTGGCGTTGCACAATGGACGGCCGAAATTAATGAATCTGATGGAGATTCTGCAGGCGTTTATTGAGTTTCGTAACGAGGTGGTCGTTCGTCGCACGCGATTTGAATTGAACAAAACCCGCGATCGCGCTCATTTATTAATTGGTTTGGCCATAGCCGTTGCCAATATCGACGAAATAATTGGGATTATTAAAGGCAGCGACGATTCCGCAGCCGCCAAAGCGGTTCTTATGGATAGAGATTGGCCGGCGGCGGACATCGAGCCGTTAATTCGTTTGGTAAACGATCCCAATAGTATATTTTTCAATGGAAAATGCCGGTTGACGGATGTTCAAGCTCAGGCAATTCTCGATCTAAAATTACATCGCTTGACCGGACTCGAAAGAATAAAAATTTCCGACGAGTTGACTCAATTGTCGGACAAAATAAAGGATTTGCTGGATATTTTGGGATCTCAAGACAGAGTCTTTCAAATTATCCGCGACGAATTGACGGCGGTGAAAGAAGAATTCGCCACTCCGCGCAAGACGTTGATCGAAGACGGCTCAATTGATTTGGAAGACGAAGATTTCATCCAAAAAGAAGATATGGTGGTCACCATAAGCAATAGCGGATACATAAAAAGAGTTCCGCTAAATACCTACCGCGCTCAGAAACGCGGAGGAAGAGGTAAAACCGGCATGACGACAAAGGATGAGGATTTCGTCCATGATCTGTTTGTCGCTAATACCCATACTCCAGTATTGTTTTTCTCGACCACTGGCATTGTATACAAAATGAAGGTCTACAAGCTGCCTCTTTCTACGGCTCAGTCCAAGGGGAAAGCGCTCGTCAATCTGTTTCCTATAAAAGAGAATGAAACTCTGTCGACGGTTCTCGCTCTGCCGGATGACGAGTCCGCTTGGAATTCCTACGATATCGTGTTCGCGACTTCTCATGGAACTATAAGAAGAAACAAGCTCAGCGACTTTGTGGACGTAAATTCCAGGGGCAAAATCGCCATGAAATTGGAATCGCACGAAAAGTTGATTTCGGTAGCTCTATGCATGGAAAATACAGATATATTGATTTCTTCCAAAATGGGAAAATGCGTTAGATTTCCGGCGAACGATTTACGCGTCTTCAATAGTAGGTCTTCAACCGGAGTGCGGGCGATAAAATTGCTGGGCGACGACGAAGTCATCTCGATGGCCATTCTTCACAACGGCGCTTCTAAAGTTAGCGAGCGCGAGGAGTATATAAAATATTCCAATTGGCTCAGAAGAAGCGGCGAAGAAATAATCCAGGATCAGATTATAGATCCTCCGCCAAAATATGAGGAAATGAAAAAACTGGAGCAGATGCTCATAACAATCACGGAAAAAGGATTTGCCAAAAGAACGTCTTCCTTTGAGTATAGAACTTGCAGTCGTGGAGGTCAGGGAGTTAAGAACATAGAAATGAGCGCTAAAAATGGCAAGGTTATTGCAGTTTTTCCGGTTAATGAATCCGATGACGTCATGTTGGTGACGGACGGCGGCAAGTTGATCCGCTGTCCGGTTAACGACGTCAGAATTACCGGCAGGAGCAGTCAGGGCGTTATTCTATTTCGTATTGAAAAAGACGAGAAAGTTGTGTCGGCGGTGAGATTAGCCGATGATGAGTGAGATGGAAAAATGGCGTCAATTATTCTAAAAAACGTTAGTAAATCATTTCGAGACAGTCGCATTATAAAAAATGTCGACTTAACTATGGAGGATGGCAAGTGTACCGTTCTAGTAGGACCGTCCGGCTGCGGGAAATCCACGATATTGCGTATAATTTGCGGACTGGAAGACGTCGATTCCGGAGAAGTTATCATCGGAGATAAATGCGTAAACGACGTGCCTCCGGCTAACCGAGGTATCGCCATGGTGTTTCAGTCTTACGCCCTTTATCCTCATATGACGGTCTTTGAAAACATGGCGTTCGCTTTGCAGGTGAGAAAATTCAAGAAGGATGAAATCGAAAAACGCGTAACCGAAACCGCAAAAATTCTAAAAATCGATCACCTGATACACCGTAAACCGAAAGAGCTTTCCGGAGGTCAAAGGCAACGAGTGGCTATTGGTCGGGCTATAGTAAGAAACCCATATGCTTTTCTGTTTGACGAGCCCCTATCCAATTTAGATAGCGCTCTTCGTTGTCAGATGCGGTACGAATTGGCCAGACTGAAGGTCCAATTGAATACAACCATGATTTACGTTACTCATGATCAATCGGAAGCCATGACGTTGGCGGATAAAATTGTCGTCATGCGCGATGGCGTTGTAGAACAGGTTGGTTCTCCGTTGGAATTGTATAATTCTCCCATTAACACCTTTGTTGCGCAATTTATGGGCTCAAGTAAAATGAATATTTTGCCGATTTTTTTCTCTAGTAACGCGGGGAAATTATCGTTGTTCCAGTATCATACGAAGGAGCAATTGTCTTTTTACCTGAGGGAAAATCTCGAATACGAGACCGATAAAGTCTATTATCTCGGGGTTCGTCCCGAAGATATCGAAGTGTTGCATCCGGACGCGCTTTTCTTTGGTAATAAATTGGACGGAGTGGTTTCTCTATCGGAAAACCTCGGAGGGGAGGGGTTTATTCACGTTACTCTTGGCGACGGATTCTCCATTACCGTTAAATCCAAGAGGAATATCACCGAGCGCGTTGGAAATAATGTCAGACTTGGGTTTAGCATTGACAATTGCTATTTATTTGACGGCGAGGGAAATGCGATTTTGGGCATAAATCCCAACAATTCGTGATTTTTCGAAAATGCGAAAGGTTTCAGAATATTAGGATGTTAGTCCAATCATTTCTGCGGCAAAATATAAGAAATGGCTGAAATTTTTATTCTTTTTCGATCTGCAGATTGGAAAAAATTGACGGAAACGTTCGGAATTTCAGTTTTTTTTGTCGCTTAACGGAAGTATCGTTTTGTCGTCTTTGGACGATCTGTGCGCACGGATTCCCGTTGAATTTTGGTATACTTTATAGTATCTTGGAGCGATCATTGTTGGGAGAGTGACGAGTGATAGCAAAAATAAAAGTGCCCGGAGGTCAAAAAGTATGCGGAGTCGTTCCCGTTTCAGGGGCAAAGAACGCCGCTCTTCCGTTGCTGGCTTCGTCGATTCTTTCAAATAATGGATTAAGATTGAACAATGTTCCTAAATTACTCGACGTCGATACCATGTTTAGTCTGCTTGAAAGTCTGGGAGCGACATGCCAAGTCGTTAAAAATTCCGTTTATAACGATAGCGTCGAATTAAAAACCGATTCCATTCATAATTTTACGGCTCCCTACGACATGGTGAAAAAAATGCGCGCCTCCATTTTGGTATTGGGACCGCTGTTAGCTAGATGCGGACGATGCAAGGTTTCTCTTCCTGGAGGCTGTGCCATAGGGGTAAGACCCATTGATTTGCATCTAAAGGGAATGGAGGCGCTTGGTGCTGCAATTGATTTAAAGAACGGATATGTGCATGCCACGGCCAAAAATGGACTGCGGGGAGCCGATTTTGAATTTCCTATTGTTACCGTTACCGGCACTGAAAATATCATGATGGCCGCCGTTTTGGCGGAAGGAACCACCGTTTTGAAAAATGCGGCCAAAGAGCCGGAAATTGTAGATTTGGCAAATTGTTTAAACAAAAGGGGAGCAAAAATCTCCGGACATGGAACTGACACCATTGTCATAAATGGCGTTAGCGGACTGCGGGAGGCAGAATACGACGTTTTGCCGGATCGCATTGAAGCCGGAACCTACGCCATTGCGGCAGGAATTACTGGAGGGAGCGTAGATTTAATTGGGGGAAATTTTGAGGAATTGCTGCCTTCTTTTATGGATAAAATGAAGCAGATGGGACTTGAGTTAAGCGCTATTGAAAACGGAACGCGCGTAAAATGTTCCGGAAAGCTTTCTTCCGCCAGCGTTAACACAGAACCTCATCCTGGATTTCCAACGGATTTACAGGCTCAAACCATGGCTCTTATGTGTTTGGTCGAGGGGGAATCCAATATATTCGAGAGCATTTGGGAAAATAGATTTATGCATGTGGCGGAGTTAATGAGAATGGGAGCGGACATAACGGTTTCCGGAGCTCATGCGTCCGTGAGGGGAGTAAAACAATTAAGGGGAGCTCCAGTAATGGCGACGGATCTGAGAGCGTCTTTTTCATTGGTATTGGCGGCGTTGGCGGCCAAGGGCGACACCATTATTGACCGAGTATATCATCTGGATCGCGGCTATTGCTGCGTAAAAGAGAAATTGGCCGGTTGTGGCGTTACGGTAGAGAGAATAAATTAATGGAGGGAAAACATGAAATTAACGAATGAAGTAAATTTTGAAGAGGATGTTTTAAATAAGGAGTTTGTGGTGGTGGATTTCTACGCCGATTGGTGCGGTCCATGTAGGGTTATCGCTCCTTTTCTTGAAGAGATTCAATCGGAGTTGAACATTGAAATAATGCAGGTTAACATAGACGAAAGTCCCAATGTTGCATCCAAATACAATGTTATGAGTATTCCCACTGTGGCTATTTTTCGAAAAGGAGAGAAGATTTCCACCAATGTAGGAGCGGCTTCCAAGGCTCGTCTAATTGATTGGATAGAATCCTATCGGTGATTTATGATTCCGTTTAATGTTTCACGTGAAACATACGAAAAATTGGAAACCTATAAAAATCTTCTTCTAAAGTGGCAGAAAGCGGTTAATCTTGTTTCACGTGGAACATTGGATGATATTTGGAATCGGCATATTGCAGATAGTTTGCAAATAATTCCTTATGTCGAGGGAAAAAAAGTTCTGGACGTTGGATCCGGAGGCGGATTTCCAGGGATGGTATTGGCGATTGCCGGAGATTTTTCCGTCGTCTGTGTGGATTCTGACAGAAAAAAAATGCTTTTTTTAGCGGAAGTAGCTCGCGCCGCCAATGCAAAAGTCACTCTAATAACCGAAAGAGTGGAAAATTTGTCGATGAACGGATTTGATACGATTTGCGCGCGCGGTTTTTCTGAATTATCAAATCTTCTAAAAATTGTCGACAAATTTTCGGCCGCAAAATACGGCGTATTTTTAAAAGGGGCAAAACTAAATGAAGAAATTGAAAGGGCAAAAATCCTGTTCGATTTTCAATGGGAAGTATATCCCAGTAAAACCGATTGTAACGGGAAAATTGTCTTGGTCAGATCCTTGCGGCGGAGAAAATAATGGGCAAAACTTACGCCATTCCTTTGTCCAGTAATTTTTTGGACGAGGTGGCCAAAATCCTACAAGCGCAACAACATATTGAAAAATATTCTATTTTTTTGCCCAATAGAAGGAGTTGTCGAGAATTAAAAAAGCGTTTACCAAAAGACGGCGCGACGTTTCTCCCGAAATTAACAGCCATTTCCGATTTATTTGAATTTAATAATCAGAAAATAATTATGTTACTTGTGGAATTATTAAAAAAAGATCGCCAAAGCGTTCCATTTAGCGCGTTGTATGAACTTGCGGAGAGTTTGCGCTCTTTGATAAATGAGTTGATCCTCAATAACATCGACCCTAAGCAGTTGTCGTCGATGGTTCCGGAAGCTTTACAAAAATATTGGATTCATACGATTTCCGTTATTAATTCTGCGATGACGACGCCGGAAATTCAAAAGAATTTAAATTCAATTCGCAGAAAATTAGATATTTTTTGTGAAACGACGGAAAAAGTAGTAATGATCGGTATTAATGAAGTTAATAACTATGCAAGATTGTTGCTGAAGAAGGCCGAAGAAAATGGAATTATTATAGGCTATGAGGATTTGCATTTTCCTTCTTGCGAAAAGTTGAACGTCGAATTTTTGGAGTTCAATTCGCTCTTCGAGGAAGGATTTGGCGTTGCCGTCGCCGTTCGAAAAGCCGTGTTTGAACAAAAAAGCGTAATGATCGTATCTCAGGATCAAGATCTTACGGAAATTATAAAATCTGAACTTAAACGCTGGAATATATTTGCCGACGATTCTAGGGGGACTGCTTTTTCTAAAACGTCCGATGGGATTTTGGTTTCTTCAATTTTGGATATGCTGCAAACGCAATGCAGTTGTACTTCCGTGTTAAATGTTTTGAAAATGAGTCCAACTTTTGGTGAAATGGCGCAAAATATGGAATTGTTTTTTCGAAAACAAGATGCGCTGCCGCCTAATTTTTTTATGGCCTTTGATTTGCATCGGGAAGCCAATCTTTTTCCTTTGGACGAGATTGAAAAAATGCGAATTCTTTCATTAGAGTTGCAGAGCGATAAATCATTTCCCGAGTGGTTGGAGGTTTGTT
>JAISMI010000029.1 GCA_031276835.1 Holosporaceae bacterium
CACAACGCCGCCACAAAATTTCGAAATCAAAGAATTTTTAAGAAGCTTGGATCGCAATTTTCTTGAAATTTCAGGTGGCGTCCCCTAGGGAATTCGAATCCCTGTTATCGCCGTGAGAGGGCGACGTCCTAGGCCACTAGACGAAGGGGACGGAAAGTAGCGGAATGTTATAATATTAGGATTGCAAAATCAAGGTATTTTCATCCGTCAAAAACGCATTTTTGTTCCCAATTTCCTATCAATTGAAGAGTTTTCCGCCAAATCGGCGTAAAATGTCCGCGTTTGGTTGTGGAAAGCGGGAAATTAGCGTAATGTTTCGCGAGAGTAACGCAAGGACAAAATTTTTCTAAAATGGAAGAGATAGCAATATATCTACACTGGCCGTTCTGCAAATCCAAATGCCCCTATTGCGATTTTGCAAGTATCCGACAGAACGACGCGTCTCTGTACGAAAAATTCGAAGATCTCTTATTATTGGATTTGACGAGGAGCATATCGGAAATTGGAGATCGACGCATAAAAAGCGTTTTTTTCGGAGGAGGCACTCCTTCGCTGATGAATCCAAAGTCAATCGAAAAAATTCTAAACTTTTTGATAAAAAAATTCTCAATGACGAACGAAGCGGAAATTACTCTGGAGGCTAATCCGGACACTTTTTGCCGAAATAAAATGAAAGATTTCAAAAATGCCGGAATAAATAGAGCGTCCCTAGGCGTACAGAGCTTTTTCGATAAAAATCTAAGATTTTTGAGCAGAAGTTACGGCGAAAAACAATCCGTCGCAGCGGCAGAAATTGTCGCCCAGACTTTTGAAAACTTCAGTTTCGATTTTATATACGGATATGAAGGTCAAACCGTTAAAAATTTTGCTCAAGATCTCGAGCGCGCAGTAAATTTTGAATGCAAACACATTTCCTGCTATCAATTAACTTTCGAAGAAAACACTCCGTTTTATGAAAAAATGCTGGCCGGCGTCATAAAAAAAATAGACGAGAACAAAGAAATAGAACTCTATGATTACATAGAAGATTTTTTGGAAAATAATAATATTTTTCGTTACGAAAGTTCGAATTATTCAATGGCGGGATTTGAATCGCGGCATAATTTAGCCTATTGGAAGTATGAAGATTATCTTGGAGTTGGACCTAGCGCCCACAGTCGCGTCGTCGTTGATAAACGCAAAACAGAAATGGTAAAAATATCCGACCCTTTTCTTTGGGAATCTGCCCTAAGCCAAAACAGATCCACATTTTCCCACATAAATACCCTGAGCGAAAAAGAAAAATTGGAAGAAATGATTATAATGGGATTGCGGATGGTAAACGGCGTAACAATGGAAGATCTCTATCAAAAAGTTTCCCCTCGGGTTGTTAATGAAATTATTTCCGAAAAAAAATTAAAATTCTTGACGGAGAAAAAATTAATGGCGAATGGAAAAATTCAACTCACTAAATCCGGATTAAAAAAAATGAATTCGGCGGTTAAATTTCTGCTGTCATAATCTTATATTTTGATTGATTCAGCCATATCTTCCAATTGAAAACTCACATACTGCTGATTATTCCAGGATGAAATCGACAATGTTCCCAACAGACTAACCGGAACAATTTTCTCGGCCAGTATTAGGGAACCCAACGGAGTATCCAAGCTTCTAAAGGAAATCGCCCGCAGAGAATTTCCTTTATCGTCCGCCATGACGAAGGCGATGTGATTTTCTCCAACGATTTTAGCCTGGGTTATTTTAATATTGGGAACGACAAATTTGGGATATCGGTTTCCGGCTCCAAAAGGTTCTAGAACCGACATGGATTCCACCAATTTTATCGATATCGCATCCAGCGACATTATGCAATCCGCGTATAATTCCGGAGGAGACGGTTTATACTTTATGTCCTCCTTAAGAAATTTCAAGAGATCGTCTATTTTGGACATGTCCATCGAAAATCCGGCAGCCATGGAGTGGCCTCCTCCGGATATGATAACTCCTTTTTCAATTCCACGTCTTATTACGGCGGAAATATCGACTCCTTCTATGGATCTGCACGACGCTTTCCCCACGCCATTGGAGTCGCAGCAAATTATAATTGACGGCTTGTTGTATTTTTCTCTCAGTCGTCCGGCGATAATCCCTATAATTCCCACATACCAATCGGCGTTATGGGAACATATGAAATTAAGATCGTCTTTAACAAACTGCGTCGCCTCTTCCATGATTTTCATTTCCTGTAGTTGCCGCTCCCTATTTAAATCCTCCAACCGTAGGGATATTTCTTTTGCCTCGACGGGATTTCTTGTTGTAAGCAACTTGACCCCCATGTCGGCAGACGCCATTCTTCCGGACGCATTCAATCTTGGTCCCAAAAAGAAGGCAATCGTTTCGGAAGTAACGGCCCTGTCTTTGTGAGCAAATAACAATGCGTCTATTCCTATATTTTTCCTTTGCCCTATGACTTTTAATCCCGTCGACACAAACGCTCTATTTAGCTCCGCCAGAGTCACAACATCGCATACGGTCGCGATGGCGACCATATCCAGATAATCCATAAGATTAGGTTCTTCTCCGTTGGAATAGAACTTTACTTCTCTCAATTGCCGATTGACTCCGACAATGCAGAGAAAAACTAATCCGGCGGCGCATAGATATTGGTAATGGCCTTTTTCGTCCGGCCTATGCGGATTTACTATTATGGAACCGTCGCATACCGTCGCCATTTTGTGATGATCTATAACAATCAGATCGATTCCGTTGTCTCGAACATAGTTCAATTCTTCCCGCGAGTTAGAACCGCAATCTACGGCGACGATTAAACAGTCTCTGTGTTTTTCTATGTTCGGTATGCTCAGTCCATATCCGTCGTTAAATCTGCTTGGAATCGAATAGGCATGGTCCGCCCCTATGCGCTCCAAAAACTTTATAAAAATGGAAACCGAGGATATGCCGTCTACGTCGTAGTCTCCTAAAATCGCGATCCTCCGCTTGTTTCGTATGGCTAAAACTATGCTATTGACGGCCCGCTCCATGTCAATGAAAACAAATGGATCCGGCATGACGTTCCTGACGGAGGTATTGATGAACGCATTCACATCCTCTATTCCTCTATTTCGAGCGAGAATGTCAACTATATCTTCGCATGCGGAGCCGCCGCGAACGTTCCAAATTCTATTGGTTAGAGACGTTATCTTGTAGCTCATTGGCTAGGACAATTTCGTGGTAGAATCAGCCGACTCCAACGGTTCCGCTTTAATTATCACGTCGACTTTTTCGAACATTCCCATGAGTTTTGACTCTATTGTTTTGGTAATGTCATTTGCCTCCGAAAATGAAACGGCCGGAGAAACTTGCACTATGGATTCGACATATTTTTTCATGCCGGCGGATCTAGTTTTTAATATTTTGATCTTCTCGACTCCGGCTACGGATTTTATCGTATTCAAAATGCTATTTTGAATTTTTTGAGGAAGAGAAGCGTCCATCAAATCGACAATTGCGCCTTTTAAAATCAAAAATGCGCTGTACAAAACGTATCCGCCAATAATTACCCCGCATACAAGATCTATATACGCGAAAAATCTTGACGCCGCCAAAGACACAATAATACAGATATTCACAAGAAAATCCGATAAATAGTGCAACGCGTCGCCCCTAACTAGGAGCGAATCCGTCTTTCTGGCCACATATTTTTGAAAATATATCAGTTGATACACGGCAAAACATGAAATTATCATCACGACGATTCCAACTTCGGTGTTGCTTACCGGTTTGGGATCCAAAAGCGTCTCGTACGCCTCGGCAAAAATCATGATTCCCGAATAAATAACCAACAAACACTGAAAAAGCGCCATTATCCCCTCTACTTTTTCATGACCAAAATTGTGTCCCTTGTCGAAGGAAATGGAGGAAAACAGCAAAGCGTGATAGGCCAGAAATGAGGTGAGCGCATCCAAAATGGAATCGCTCATGGACGCCCTCATAGAAATGGAATCCGTGATTATCCAAGCCACAAATTTCAAAATTATCAGACCAATCGAAGTAATAACTCCGAGAACTACGGACTTTTTTGCAAGATCCGAATGAGAATAATTCTTAGAATAAAGATCCAACATGTTGTCGAACAATTTTACACGAAAAAACATAAACGTCGCTTTCAATAGTTAATTTGTACATACTACACTAACTGGAATTTTTTTTCATTATTCACTTTTAATTTTTTGTGTTGTAGTATTCAAGCGCATTTGGCGGGATAGCTCAGTCGGTTAGAGCGGCGGAATCATAATCCGCGTGTCGGGGGTTCAAGTCCCTCTCCCGCTACCAGCTGAAATTTCAAGAAGATATAACAACTCAAGAAATCCTTTTTAAAAATTTTGTGTGTAGTTTTGTGGGTAGTAATCCTATTTGCATCGGGATGCGCATATTGGCCGACGGCAGTGAAGCTTGGCATAAGCCGAAGCTTTTTCAGCAGAGAGATATTTATTGGCTCTTGGTAATTATATGCAGGTTTTGCCGGTACAATGGAAGAGGAATCAATTTCAATACCTTTCCGCATTAATTTTATCATCATTTTACACGTCGCGTATTGTTTTCTAACCATTGAACAAGATCATCTATGCGATAAATTGTTCTTTTTCCTATGATTTTTCGGTTTTTTATACCTTTTCCTTTTATATCCAGCTTAGCCATGGTTTTTCCGGATATAATACCGCCTGTTATATCTCTCAACTGGTTTCTGCATACATATTCTGCATGGCAGTGCTTTTTTAACTTTGCAAATATACTCATATTTATCGCTCTCCCTCATATTTTGTTTTCGTTTCAAGCCATAAAACGACGCTATCGACTTCATAAAAGATTTTAGCTCCTCTTGCATACCTCGGGGTTATACCATCGCCCCTTGCATCCATTGTGTTCAAGGAACGTTGCTTAAACATGCCGTTCGTAAATTCGGATACACGGTCGCGAGATACAAACGGAGACGGCCATTTTTCTTTAAGCCTGTCCCAGTTATGTGTATTTTGTGTGTAGTTTCGGCATTTTGCGTCTAATATTTCAGTCATTTTTCCCTCTACGTTTTAAAATTCATTTCGTTTGCGATTTAGTTCATTTTTGGCAAAATACATTATCCGCACTATGGTGGTTTTTGCCTATAATATTCTGCAATAAATTTTTCTCGATTCCGGCTTTGAGGTTGAAACAATTTTATTTGACTGTAATTGTGATTTTTGGAACACCGTTGTTGTCCCGTCTGTCCCGGGAGTTGTCCCAAAAAACAAGTCTTCAGTCCCTCTAATTGTGGTGATGGGACAACGGGACAGCTTGGACAACTAAAAAAACGGGAGGTTCAAGACTAGATTAAGTTGATTTTCTTGGTGGATTTGCTAGGATATATCAATGAAAAACAAGTATATAAAACACAGTCATATTTCGGAAGATAAATTTAGAGAGATTATTAGGCTATTTTGTGCAGATTTAGAAGCCACTCAAATAGCAGAATTGTCAAAAATTAGTCGCAACAGCATAAACAGGATTCTACAACTTTTAAGGGAAAGAATTGCTGAATTTGCAGAGAAAGAATCGTACTTTACTTCCGGTGAGATTGAAATTGACGAAAGTTACTTCGGAGCCAAGAGAGTTC
>JAISMI010000084.1 GCA_031276835.1 Holosporaceae bacterium
TCCATTTTTCCCATATAGTCCAGTTGCGTGGGCTTCGTCTAAAAACAGCATAGCTCCATATTTTTGCGACAATTGCGACAAAATTTTCACGTCGGCCATGTCGCCATCCATTCCGAAAACCGTTTCAGACGCGATAATTTTATTTTTATGGGAATCGCACTTTTTTAGAATATCTTCTAATTCGTTATAATTCAAATGCTTATATCTGATTAATTTGGTTTTTGAGGGATCTATTCCGTGATACATACTGGCGTGGTTAAGCTTATCGAAAATTAAAATGGTTTCGGGAATGCAAAGGGACGATATCACGCTGGAATTTGCGATAAATCCGGAATTGAATATCAAAGAAGATTCGAAATTTTTATCCTCCGCTATTTGATTTTCAAATTTTTCAAAAAGTTCTATATTGCCGGACAGTAATCTGGATCCAGCGCTGCCGGATCCGTAGAGTACGGCCGCCTTATATCCGGCCGCTATTGAGTCTTTATTGTGGGAGAGTCCCAAATAATCATTGCTGGAGAAATTAATATTTCCGCTCGAATCGTTGCTGCGATAGGCGTAGCGGCGAAAAAATTCTCTGGTATTGTTAATTGCTCCGCTTTCGTCTGCGACGGCGTCGTCGATGTGGTTTTTCACATCTCTATACAAATTTTTAGATTTAAGGTCGCCAATATATTTTTTAATATAGTCGTTAAGCATGGTTTGTTTTCTCTATTTTTATGTTTAATTTATCCAATAGATTTTTGTCCGCTCCATTTTTTACGTTGTCCACGGTCAGTAATTTTTCACCGGAGAACAATGCGTTAGCTCCAGCGAAAATACATAAAGCCTGCGTCGATTCAGAAAACGTATTGCGTCCAGCGGCGATTTTTACGTAGGATTTCGGCATTAAAATCCTCGCGAGCGCTATGGTTCGGACAAAATCGAAATCGTCTATGGGATGGGAATCGTCTACTCTTGTTCCAGGAATTTTAACCAACTTATTGATGGGAATACATTTTGGAGGCGTTGAAAGATTCGCCAAGAGCGTCAGCATCTTTATTCGATCTTCATTGGTTTCTCCCATTCCGACTATCCCGCCGCAGCAAACATTAATACCGGCCCGTTGGATTATCTCTATGGTTTTGATGCGATCGTCCATTGTTCTAGTGGAAATAATGTTTGGGTAGAATTCCGGCGACGTATCCACGTTGTGATTATAATAATCCAATCCGGATTTTTTTAATTTTTCCGCCTGTTGTTCTGTTACAAATCCAAGAGTGACGCAGGTTTCCAATCCCAAATTTTTTACGGCCTTCACCATTTCGCATATTTTTTCAAATTCTTCATCGGAGGAGGGACGGCGGCCGGACATACTCATGCAAAATCGACTGGCGCCGCGTTCCTTGGCGTTTTGGGCTGCGTTCGTCACATTTTTTAAATCCAGCATTGGTTGCTTCGGCATTTTCGTTCCGTTTCGTAGGGATTGAGCGCAGTAGGCGCAATCTTCGGAGCATCCTCCCGTTTTGATGCTTAAAATATCGCTTATTTGCACCGACTGTTCGTCGAAGTTTTGTATATGAATTTCATGGGCCGTTCTTAGAAGTTTAAAAAAAGGGTAGTAGAAAATATCCGCCGCCTCTTTAAAAGTAACCATTAAAAATCTCCCTAAAAAAATCTGTTGATTATATCATAAGTTCTGTACAAGTCTTCATCGCTTATGCAATAGGGCGGGAACAAATATAACGTTCTGCCCAGAGGCCTTAAAAAGATTCCATTTTCCCAAGCTTTACCCACTACGCGATTGGCTGTTTCTTCGGAATCTGCGTCAAAGGCCGCGACGACGCCAATATTTCTCCTTTTTGCAGCCTTAGGAATCGTAAGATTACGGTGAATCTTCGCAATATCTCCGATTCGGTTTACGGTTTCTTGCCTCAATAGAATTTCCAAAGATTTACGCGCCGCCGCGCAGGCGATCGGATTCGCCGTGTAGGAATGTCCGTGTAAAAAAGTTTTTTTCCCGTCGACGGATAAGAAAGCGTCGTAGATTTTTTCGGAGGCGACGGTTAAAGCCAGCGGCAAAAATCCTCCGGTAATTCCCTTAGACAAACAAATGAAATCCGGAATTACTTTTACGTGATCCATGGCGAACATTTTTCCGGTGCGAAAGAATCCCGTCAAGACCTCGTCGAAAATTACCAGGACGCCGTATTCCCTGACTTTGTCGACCAGTCTTTCCAAAAATTCCGCTCGATACAGTCTCATGCCAAATGATCCCTGCAACAACGGCTCGACGATAAGCGCGCAGATTTTATCTCCGATATTTTTTAATTTTTTCTCTAGATCTTCTATTATTTCGTTTTCTTTTTCTTCGATAGATGTAACGCCCTCGTAATATTCAGGCGCGTCAATCATTATCGTTTTAAAAAACAAATCCGAAAAAGTCGCGTGATATTTTGAATTTATTCCGGAAACGCTCATGGCGCCAAACGTATCGCCATAGTATCCTCCTTCCAGGGAGAGGAAAATGTTTCGGCCTTTTTCTCCAATATTTCGAAAGTATTGGAAAGCCATTTTTAGGGCGACTTCCACCGCCGTCGATCCGTTGTCGGAGAAAAAATATCTATTTAACTTTGGCGGAACGACGCGTTTTAATTCTTCCACTAATTTTTCCGCCGGATCATGAGAAAATTTTGTAAAAATAACGTGCTCCAGCATTCCGGCTTGACGACCAATGGATTCCGCTATTTCTCTATTGGCGTGGCCGTGCAAATTTACGAACCAACTGGAGATCATATCCAGATATTTATCTCCGTTTTCCGCAAATAGATAGGCGCCTTCTCCCCTTGTTATTTTTATGGGAGGAGGAGTGATTTTTTCCTGAGTAAATGGTCTCCATATCATTTTATCGCCTCTTCTAAAATTTCCTGCGGAAGATCCATGCGCCGTAAAGTTCCGGATAAATCGTCGCTGCGTGGAATGACGGCGAGTATTTTTGCATGAGAAAACTTTTCAATTGTAGACTTTATGTTATTTTCTATTTCTCCGTTGATTACTATGCCCAGAATGTCGACTTTTCTATTTTTCAGAATTTCCGCCGTCATCAGCGTATGATTGATCATTCCCAATTGGGATTTTGCGACGATCAAGGTTTTTACTTTAAGCTTTTTTATGAGATCCGCCATGAAAAAATTTTCCGCTATTGGGACCAACGCTCCGCCGGCTCCCTCCATGACGGTCTTTTCAATACGTTTGCCGAAGGATTCGACGTTTATGGCTATGTTTTCTAGACTCGCAGCGTCGTATGGAGACAGCGGAGCCTTCAATTTATACGCTTCCGCTATTATTTTCGTATGGGGAGAGAAGTTTTTCACTATATTTTTATCGGAGTCGTTTCCCGTCTGAATTGGTTTCCAATAATTGACGCCGGCATGCATGCAGAGCCACGAAGAAACAACGGTTTTGCCAATGTCGGTGTCGGTTCCGGTAACAAAAATACTCACGAGATTCCATCCTATTGGGACGCCCGATTCTTGTCGGTAAACAGCAAACTTGGGACGTCTCGCTGAATCCGCATTCTATCGCTTTTAACGCCAAAATACAATGAAACGCATAAATAGGGATTGCCCTATAAGTATAGAAATTACTCCATAAAATTCCTCAAATTTCCGAAA
>JAISMI010000098.1 GCA_031276835.1 Holosporaceae bacterium
CCTTCGATAGCGACGGCGATCGTTTGGCGGCGGTGGATTCCGACGGCAAAATGCTGTTCAGCGATCAGATATTGGAAGTTTTCGCTACGGATTTTTTAAGAAAAAATCCAGGAGCGCAAGTGGTCGCCGATATAAAATCCTGCAATCGCCTATTCGAGACCATAAAAAAATGCGGCGGCGTCGGAATCATGGAAAGATCGGGGCATCCATTCATAAAAATGAGAATGAAAACAAGCGGAGCGCTTTTGGCCGGAGAAATGAGCGGTCACTTTTTCTTTAAAGATCGGTGGTTTGGATTCGACGACGGAATTTACGCAGCTCTAAGATGTCTGGAAATTATGGGAGAAAACAAAAATGCGTTTAACCGTCTAGAATACGGATCCATTACTCCGGAAATTCGAATTACCTGTGAAGAAAGTAAAAAATTTTCCATAATCGATTCCTTAAGAAATAAATTGAAACGGGAAGGCGCCAATATTGTTGAAATTGACGGCGTCAGAGTCTCCGACGCCAAAGGCTGGTGGCTGTTGCGGGCTTCCAATACCCAAAATGCTTTGTCTCTGAGAATTGAATCCTATTCTCCGGAGGATATGCGGGAATTGAAGAAAAAAATCAAAAATTATCTTGCGGCGGACGTTGAAAATATAGCTCAAATCCTTAATGACGAGAACGTATGAACAAAGAATTTATTGATTTTTTAAAAACTAAAGCGTCCATTGTCGACGTCGTTTCCCAAAGGGTTCGTTTACGCAAATCCGGAAGAGATTGGTTTGGTCTCTGTCCGTTTCACAAGGAAAAAACCGGCTCCCTTAAGGTCGATTCAGACAGGGGATTCTACTATTGTTTCGGCTGCGGAGCCGGCGGAGACGTCATAAGCTTTGTGCAGAACTTTGATAAAGTAAGTTTTTCAGAAGCAGTAGAAATCATTGCGAATTCATACGGAATCCCGCTGCCCGCTAAAGAAAAAGTTTTCGCCGATCCGCATAAGTTGACTCACGACGCCCTCGGCGAGATAAAAACTTGGTTCGCAAGACAATTGGACGAGCCGGCCGGAGAAAACGCTAGAAAATATCTTGAATCCAGAAAAATTTCACGAGAATCTATTGAAAAATTTCAGCTTGGATTTGCTCCTAACAATCAAGAGCTGTTTAACCACTTGCGGCAGCAGGGATTTTCCGACGACGTTCTGTTGAAAACCGGAACTTTTCATCGATCAAAATACCGTGCCGAACTGACCTGTCGCTATAACGGTCGTCTGATATTTCCTATACTGAACAGCGTTGGGAAATGCGTTGGGTTTGGCGGAAGAATCCTCGACCAAACGGACGCGGCTAAATACATTAACTCTCCGGAAACGGAAATTTTCGTCAAGAGCGATCAGCTGTACGGATACTTTCTAGCCAAACGAAGCGGCGCCCGCGAAATAATACTCGTCGAAGGATATTTGGACGTTATATCAATGCATCAGGCGGGATTTGATGGAGCGGCGGCTCCCTTGGGCACTTCCATAGGCGAGACCCAGATAAATATGTGCTGGAACGTCTGCGATAATCCCGTCGTTTCCCTAGACGGAGACGGCGCCGGCATTAAAGCTTCCTACAGATGGACAGATAAAATACTATCCTGTATAAAAGCCGGACGATCCTTTAAATTCGCAAAATTGCCTCAAGGATCAGATCCTGATCAGCTGATAGCCAACAACCAATCCGACATAATAAGAGAGGCCGTGAAAAATGCCGTTCCGCTGTCCGAATGGCTCTGGGAGGGAGCTTTTTTACTCTACCCTTCGGAAACTCCAGAACAAAAAGCCGCCGTCGTAAAAACGCTAATGGATAAAATCGACGTCATTCCCGATATCTCCGTAAAAAAATTATATCGGCAAATCATAAAACAAAAAGAGCGAGATCTATATCGTCAAAAATTTCCAACTCAAGTAAAAAAAGAAAATATTCGTCCTATCGTGTCCGTCCGTAAAAAATTAGAAAAAATATTCGTTGTTACGATTATAAATCATCCCTATATTATGGATAGGATAATCGAAAGCTTTGTAAAATTGGAATTTAACGACTCAAAAATGCAAAATCTAAAAAGTCGTCTACTGAATTGCTATGAAAACTACCTCAATGGAGACGTGGAAAAATACGTCGCCGGAATTGCATTGTTGAAAAGCGAATCGGCGGCGGATATAAAAGACGTAGAGTTGCACGCTAAATTCGCCGCCGCCGACGTCTCCGATGAAGAGGCGGCGGAGGGCTGGTTTAATTTGGCAAATAAATATTCGGCTGATCATCTCATTGCCGCGGATTTACAAACTGCCGCTTCTAGTTTAAAATCCACTTTCTCGGAAAACGATTGGCAAAGGCTCAAGGCCCTAAAACATGAAATTATTTTAGGTCGCGCCCAAAAGCGGGAGATATAAGAATGAACACAAATTCTGCGTCGAAGTTTCCAAAAGACGAAGGAAACAAACAATCCTGTGAATTAACAAACGTCGATTCTGAACAGGAATTAAAAAGATTGCTGCTATTGGGCAAAGAGCGCGGATATATAACCTATGACGAATTAAACGA
>JAISMI010000012.1 GCA_031276835.1 Holosporaceae bacterium
AACGTTTTAGACATAGTCGTCTCCGTCGACATGGCGTTGGACTTCTCGTTTTGCTTTCCGCCGAACGAAAACTTCTTTATTGTAGTCTCCTCCGCCGTCGGCCCCTGCGAATTAACGTCATTTTCTTTCTTTTCGTCCGAATTCATTTTTTTTCAATCCTAACCTTATTATATTATGAAACGAAAAAAGTTAATAAATAATTAATTTCAAACTTCGAAAAAAGCGGTCTGCAAACGGCTTCTATATTGCAATATCCCTCGGTTCTGTGTAGCATTCGTGGAAAAGTCGCGGGCGTAGCTCAATGGTAGAGCGTAAGCTTCCCAAGCTTGCTACGAGGGTTCGATTCCCTTCGCCCGCTCCATTTGTCGAGATTATGTAATGCAAGATCGTAAGTTCGCCGTCGTCTGGCCAAGCGGCTATAAAGGAATAATTTTTCTCGCCCTAATACTGTCGATTTTCTTTTCCTATGAAATGGTAAACCGGCATTTTGCAGATCCGGACGAAGGACGCTATGTGGAAATTCCTCGCGAAATGGTGACGACCGGAGATTTTATCACTCCGAAACTGAACGGATTGAAATATTTCGAGAAACCGGTTTTATTCTACTGGATGCAGGCTGCGGTTATAAAAATTTTTGGAATTAACGAAACGTCCATGAGATTGTGGACCGTCATTTTTGCCATTCTCGGATGTTTGGGAACGTTCGTCATTGGATCAAGATACTACTCCAATGCAGTTGGATTAACGTCGACGGCAATATTGGCGACAAATATTTTATACTATGCCCACAGTCGATTAATTATTCTCGATCTGGCGGCGGCGACGCTGCTGAACGGCGCATTATGGTGCTTTTTCGCCGCTTTCGTGAGAGATAATCGCAAAAAAACCATAATTATGGCCATGTACGCTTTTTCCGCATTGGCCTGCCTCGCCAAAGGATTGGTGGGAATCGTTCTGCCTGGATTGGTAGCTTTTCTCTGGATTGCGTTCACAAAAAATTGGTCCAAAATCAAGAACATGCTCCATATTTCTGGAATTCTGCTGTTTTTGGCGATATTTTTGCCATGGCATATTTTGGTCGCCGCTAAAAATGACGATTTTTTATATTTCTACTACATTGTTGAACACTTCCTTAGATATACGACGGAAATACATAACAGATACCAACCGCCGTGGTTTTTCATTCCGATTCTGCTGGCGGGACTTCTGCCCTGGACTGGATTCTCTTTGGCGGCCATAAAAAATATGTTCCGCAAAGCGCGGTCTAATAATTCCGACCATATTTTCTTCGGATGTTGGATTTTCGGTATTTTGGGATTTTTTTCTTTTTCCGGATCAAAATTAATTCCTTATATTTTACCAATTCTCCCTCCAATCGCCCTGATAACCGGAATTACGTTGGTCAAATCCCTTGAAACAGATGGTCGAGACTTCAAAATCGGAGCCTGGAGCAGCATAATATTATTCGCCGTCGCAAGCGTCGCCTATGCGTTTGCAAAATCAGAAATCATGGACGTGTTAACCAATCGGGACGCGGTTCTGTTGATAAATATTTTCGTCGGACTTCTGGCGGCGGCGACAATTGTTTTGATACTATCGCTATATGGAAAAATGTCAAAAATTATCGCCGTAATCGTCTACATATTTATTGGCGCCAATATGATGTGGCTAATAAATAAAGCCGCCGTTTTGTATCAGGAGGTCAAAAAACCCACCACCAAACCGTTGGCGGAAACGATTAAACTAAACAGAAGAAAAGACGATTTGGTTTTTTGCTATAAACGATATTACTACGACTTCCCCGTTTACCTAAATTCAACTGTGGGAGTGGTGGATTTCGTCGGAGAATTCCAATTCGGAGCCGCCGCCGATCCCAATAACGATAAATTAATTACGGAGGAAGCGTTTTGGAAATTATGGGACGCTATAAATAAAAGGATTTTTCTGCTATTGTCTCGAGAGCATTATCGGAAGGTTTTTGCCGAAAGAAATTACAGCCATAGGATTTTGGATTTCAACAAGTATTTTATAGTGATAACAAATAAATGACTAATGTTTTTCTTATATTTTTTCAGGTGATCATAAACACGTTGGCCCAACTGCTGTTGAAAAAAGGAGTCGGAGTTATAAATTTCAGCCAGTCTTGGTGGGCGTTGTTGACGTCGATTGCGTTCAACGTCCACATATTGGGGGGCGTTTTTATTTTTATTATTTCGTTGCTGCTGTGGCTTTATTTATTATCGCAGTTTGATCTAAGTTTTCTCTATCCTTTTGGAAGTTTATCCTACGTGCTGGCCGCCGTCGGTGGATGGTTTTTTTTCGCGGAAAACATCACTCTGTACCGCGGCGGAGGAATTTTATTAATATTAATAGGAGTAATATTAGTTGCCAAAAGTTGATAAATTTTTACCGCTCTCCAGACCGACCGTGAGCGATGAAACAATCGAAGAAGTAGTTCGAGTTTTAAAATCCGGATGGTTGGCCACGGGTCCGTTAACTAAAAAATTCGAAAAAGATCTATCTGAATATTTCGGAGGCAGAAGCGTTCTGTGTTTTACGTCGGCCACCGCCGGACTTCACGCGACTTTAATGGCCATGGGAGTCCAGGAAGGAGACGAAGTCGTTACGACTCCGTTCACTTTTGTCGCCACCGCCAACGTTATAGCGATGCTGGGAGCCAAGCCGGTTTTCGTCGATATCAAAAAGGACGACTTTAACGTCGATCCCGACAAAATCGCAGACGCATGCACTTCAAAAACAAAAGTTATAATGCCGGTGCACTATGCCGGATTGTCCGTAGATCTGGATCCCATCTATGAAATAGCGAATCTTAAGGGACTGCGAGTCCTTGAAGACGCCGCCCACGCCTTCGGATCTTCCTATAAAAAACGCAAGATTGGCGCGTTTGGCGACGCGCAGGTTTTTAGTTTCCATCCCATAAAGAATATGACTTCCGGAGAAGGCGGATGCGTCGTTCTGGATTCCGAATACGAGCAAAAATTTTTAAATCTACAAAGATTTCACGGCATAGACCGCTCCATCTGGGATAGGTTTTCCAAAAACGGCAGTTGCTATTACGACGTGGTATTTCCTGGTTTCAAAAGTAATTTATCGGATATTCAAGCGGCCATAGGCATACATCAGCTGCAGGAAGTGGAAACGCTAAACGATAGAAGACGACGCCTAATGGCTAGATATCGTCGCGCTCTGGAGGGGATGCGGGACAAACTCCACATGCAGGGAATTCCAAAATATGATTTCGTTCATTCCGGTCATCTTTTCCCCATATGTCTGCAGGACGCTGAAAAAAGAGACGATTTTATGTCATTTTTAAAGGAAAATTCCATTGGCGCAACGCCCTACTACACTCCGCTGCATTTATTTACCTACTACCGCGACACTTTCGGATATAAAAGGGGAGATTTTCCTAACGCCGAATACGTCGGCGAACGCGTCGTATGTCTACCACTCTACTACGACCTGGAAGAGAACGAGCAGGACTATATTGTCGAAATAATTGGTAAATTTTTTAGTTAGCTATCGGAGGCGACGTGCAGAAGAAATTTTTATCTGGGGAAAAATTGAAAAAAAAACCAATCCCCGTCAAAAACGTCCCAAGCGTATCGATTGTAATTCCGATGTTCAATGAAGAGGAAAATGTCGATATATTGAGTAAGCGTCTACTAAAAACCATGGACTCCATCGGCAAAACATATGAGATAATTTTCGTAGACGACGGCAGCGGCGATAAAACTCCGACCATGCTGCGTAATCTGTTTAAAAAACGATCCGACGTCGTAAGGATCATCACATTTAACGGGAATTACGGCCAGTACGTGGCGATTCTAGCCGGATTCGAGCATGTGCGCGGAGACGTAATAGTAACGCTGGACGCAGATTTGCAGAATCTTCCGGAGGAAATACCCAATTTATTGGCCAAAATCGACGAAGGATACGATCTCGTCGGAGGATATCGAGCCAAACGTCATGATAATTTTTTCCGCACCTACGCGTCAAAAATTGTAAATTTCATCAGAGCCAAGGCGACCGGCATTGAAATGAAAGATCACGGCTGCATGCTTAGGGCATACAAAAAATTCATTGTAGACGAGGTTGTGAAAACTCGCGAAACTTCAACTTTCATTACGGCTCTTGCCCAAAAATTTGCCGGAAACCCCATCGATATCCCCGTAACCCACGAGGAACGCGCCGCGGGAGGATCTAAGTACAGCCTTTATAAACTTATCCGTATTACTTTTGATCTTCTGACGGGATTTTCGCTGGTTCCTCTGCAGTTTTTTACCATAGTCGGCATGTTAATTTCTTCCGCCAGCGGAATTTACTTTTTTGTGGAACTGTTTAAAAAAGTCGTAAGTCGTCATCATGGATACGGACTGCATTTCGCATTCGTGTTTCTACTGCTGAGCGTAATAATTCTCGGAGTCGGATTGTTGGGCGAATATCTGGGAAGAGCCTACTTCGCCATCTGCGAGCATCCGCGTTTTATAATCCGCGAAATACTTGAAAAAAAGAATGGGAAATAATTATGAACATATTAATCATAGGGGCCGGAGGTTTCATTGGCAGTCACTTATCGGAAGAAATTCTAGCCCGTCGTAAAGATTGGCGCATAACGGCCGTCGATATTGCGTCGGAAAAAATTGAGCGCCTAATGGAGGACAAAAATTTCGATTTCATCCGAAGCGACATACTAAAAGACTTTGATCTGATAGAAGAACGCGTGAAGAACTGCGACGTAATTTTTCCGCTGGCGGCCATTGCTAATCCATTGATTTACGTGCAAAATCCTCTAAAAGTGTTCGAGCTGGATTTTGAAGCCAATCTTCGCATAGTAAAACTGGCGGTAAAATATGGCAAACGCATTATTTTCCCATCCACTTCTGAAGTCTACGGCATGTGCGACGACGACGAATTTCTAGAGGAAGACTCCAATTGCGTAACCGGTCCTATTTGCCGACAAAGATGGATCTATTCCTGCTCCAAGCAAATGCTTGACCGCGTGATCTACGCCTATGGAATTCGAGACAATCTGCATTACACGCTGTTTCGTCCATTCAATTGGATTGGTCCGCGTCTCGACGACATACGCAATGAAAACAACGGCAGTTCACGCGTAGTCACTCAATTTCTAAGTAATATCCTGCACGGAAAAAACATCAATTTGGTGGACGGAGGCTCTCAAGTTCGATGTTTCACTTATATTTCCGACGGCATTTCCGCCCTCGTAAAAATTATAGAAAACAAGGACAACTGCGCGGATAAACAAATATTCAACATCGGAAACCCTCGCAACGAATACAGCATTAGAGAGTTGGCCCATAAAATTGTTGAACTCGCGAAAAAATACGACAAACTAAAGAATCTTGTGAAAAAAATAGAAATAGTCGCCGCCAATTCCGCCGATTATTACGGAAAATCATATCAGGACGTGTCCAAAAGAGTTCCGTCCATAAAAAAAGCGGAACGACTACTGGGATGGCGGCCGCTTATAGCCATGGACGAATTGCTATCAAAAACAATGGATTTTTATTTCGCCAATTAATTGGACATTAGATTTTAGCAGCCGCCGATATGAGATCCACGTTGCTCATAATTACAATTTCTCCATAGTCGCTTATGGGGGTTCCATTTTTATCTGCAACGACTCCGCCGGCTTCTCGTATTAGTAATATTCCGGCTGCGACGTCCCATCTGTTTGGGTTGGCGATGGAATACAAAACGTCAATGCGTCCCGCGGCCAGATAGGCCATGTTTAGAGTTGTCGACCCAGTTCTTCTGATTTTCAAATGCGTTATTCCCCTTGTCGGAGAAACGCCATCTTCGAGCATTCCAAAAGAAATTAGCGCATCCGCGAGCGATCGCCTTTTGGAAACGCGTATTTTTTTGTCGTTCAAGTAGGCGCCGCATCCTTTTTCAGCCCAAAACATTTCATTTCTTAGCGGATCGTAGGTTACGGCGGCTACGACTTCCTTATTTTTCTCTAGAGCTATGGAGACGGCCCAGTGCGGAAACCCGTGCATATAATTAACCGTGCCGTCCAAAGGATCCACTATCCATCGATAAAGAGAATCTTCCCCTACAATTTCGTCCGACTCCTCGGATAAAAATGAATATCCTGGCCTGGCATGAAGCAATTCTTCTTTTATGATTTTATCGGCCTTCAGATCTGCATTAGTTACAAAATCCATATTATTTTTTACGGAAACCTGCAAATTTTCTAGTTCGGAGAAGTCGCGCAATAGCCCTTTGGACGCCTTAATTGCCGCTTTGGTCATGACGCTCATCACAGAGGACTGATTGGGTAACTTCACACTAATCATTTGGCCTACTAAAATACGCCGACGCCATAAAAATTATCTCTTCGAGAACTGGAAGCTACGTCTTGCCTTCATAAGTCCATATTTCTTTCTTTCGACGGCGCGGCTGTCTCTGGTGAGCAATCCGGCCGATTTCAAAACCGAACGAAGATCCGGCTCGTAATCTACCAAAGCTTTACTGATGCCATGACGCACTGCACCCGCTTGTCCGGATAATCCGCCGCCACATACGGTACAGAACACGTCATATCGTCCAATTCTATTGGCAACGGAAAAAGGCTGCAAAACTAACGCTTGTAGAACAGATCTCATGAAGTAATCAAAGGCTTTCCGCCCGTTTATAACAATATTGCCGTTTCCTGGCTTTACCCAGACGCGGGCAACTGATTCTTTACGACGTCCGGTGCCGTAAGTCCTGCCGCCGGCGTCGATTTTGGATTCCACCTTTTTTTCGCTTGTCTCTGGCGGTATCTGCATACTAACTCCTTTTTACATTCTTTGCATTCATGGCGGACAAGTCTAAAATTTTTGGCTTCTGTCCCGAATGCGGATGACTTTCTCCACTATAGACCTTGAGATTTCTCATCATTTGACGTCCCAACGGACCTTTTGGAAGCATACGTTCAACGGCTTTGCAAACGACCCTTTCTGGAAATTTACTGGCAAGACGTTCCCTCATAGTTCTTTGCTTAATTCCTCCAGGATATCCGGTATGCCAATAAAAAACATGGTCTTCTAATTTATTGCCCGTTATATGTATTTTTTCGGCATTGATCACAACCACATAGTCTCCGCAATCCATGCTTGGAGTAAACTCCGGCTTATGTTTTCCGCGCAGATAGGCGGCCACGACGGCTGATAGTCGCCCCAATATCAAGTCCTTGGCGTCGATGACAAACCAATTTTTTTTGATCTGATCAGCCTTAAGGGAAAAAGTTCTCATCTCAATGTAGTTCCTTATTTTTTATGCACTTATAGCAGCTATATTAAAACTCTTCAAGCCATATCAGACAATTTTCTCAATCTGCAAAAAACTCAGATCCACGTTTGTGGGTCTTCCAAAAATGGAAACGGCTACTTTTATTCGCTCCTTTTCGTAATCCACCTCTTCTATGACTCCCTGGAACGAAGCAAACGGACCGTCGCAGACGGTTACGGCGTCTCCAATTTCATAACTTACGGCATTGCGAGAATTGCTAGCGCTGTCCTCAACTTTTTTGATGATTCTAGTAACTTCCGACGCGGAAATAGGCAGCGGTTTCCCTCTGGCGCCCAAAAATCCGGATACTTTTGGAATCGAGCGAACTAAATGCCAGGTTTCATCCGTAAGAATCATCTGTACGAGAATATATCCAGGAAAAAACTTTTTTGCGGTTTTTACCTTCTCGCCTTTTTTAATTTCGACCACTTCCTCCGTCGGAATCAATATTTCTCCGAACATAGAAGTCAGATCGTTTCTTTTGGCCTGATCGTATATGGACTCGAGTACTCTTTGCTCGAACCCTGAATATACGTTAACCACATACCATTTCACAGCTAAGCTCCTAAACACCTAAAATTTTACGCAAGCAAAAGTATATCACGCTATCGGATATAAAAAAGTACGCCATGGCGCAAACCACCATTAAAATAACGGCGGCTGTCATGCCAAAAGTTTCCTTCTGGGTAGGCCAAGCGACCCTGTGAAGCTCCCGTTTTACTTGACTCATGAATTCTGCCGGACTAATCATAAAACCTCTTCAAATTAACTGGCAGGGGTGAAGGGAATCGAACCCCTAACCTGCGGTTTTGGAGACCGCCACTCTAACCTAATTGAGCTACACCCCTAAAATTCCCAACAATGGATAGCAAAACTAACATAACATTCAAAAAAATTCAATTTATGTAT
>JAISMI010000035.1 GCA_031276835.1 Holosporaceae bacterium
CGACGATTGAACAATTCCATAAATTTTCCCACGGGAAACGATTTAAAGTCGCAGGTTATTTCTCTGAGATTAAAATTTATTTGCGCGCCTCCAGATTTTCTTTTATCCAATAGGCTGCAGTAAATTTTGTAATCGCCCGAGGACATATCAAGAACGCATGTTTCAAGTCTGATTTTATGGCGCGGAAACGCTATTTCTCCGCTCTTAAACGATATTTTTTTGAACGATTCAGAAACTTCTCCGAACGCTTTTAGCCTTCCGCGATCGTTTGCTTTACCGGATAAATTGAAGAGTTTACCGGCTATTTTCAGTTCTAAATTTTCCAATCTCGAATCGAATATTTTTGCATTTTTGGACGTTATTTGATAGTTCTTTCCGTCTCCGAATAATTCTAGCCCATAAAATTTGTGATTCTTAAAGGAGAATTTTTCAAAATTTCCATGTCCAGACACAACCCCTTTTTTACGGAGAAAACTGCCGGATCCATTTCCGGAAATTGGAATAATTCTGTTCCAAAAGTCCAATTGATTGAAATCAAAGTCGAAGGCAAAGTCTCCCGTCATGAAAAACGGTCCTGAGGATTTTAAGAATCCCTTAGGACTTTTTAATTCCAATTTTTCCACCAAAATCTGATCGTTAAATTTTATTTGAGAAACAAGTTCGAAATCTTTTCCCGATAGATTCAGTTTCGATCGCATTTTTTCGTCAATTTCGCCGGTCAGACGAGAGAGGTTGAAACCGAATATTTTTATCCAACCGACGTCTCCGGCGATTTTGGTTCTGTGATTTTCGTGGATGCAACGCAAATTCCCAACGACGGTTTCGGATCTTTTAAAAACAACGTCGGCGGAACATTTGAATTTTTCATTGAAATAGCAAGCGACGTCCAGATATCCATGAACGTTTTTAAAATTTTCCGCGATTGCCGACGGTATGGCGTTGAAATTTGGCAATTGCTCCGGAATAATTTTTGCTTTTAGGATAGCGGCCCGCCGAGTCGGATATAAATCTCCAAAACCGGAGTATACGACATTTTTGTACTTCAGACTGACGGTATCGATTTTTATGCATAGCATAAAATTTTCATAACGACCGTCGGCGGCAATTTTTATCTGATTGTTCTGGGCCGTAAAATTATATTTTGTCTCGCTTCTTTCCGGATATAGTATCCGCATATTTCCACTGAAATTAAAAATATCCCCAAATGCTATGTCGCCTTCCAGGCATTCTTCGCCTTTCCATTTCAATGCGACGTTTATTGACTTTTTTTCGTCAATTTTAACGCTCAAGGTATCTTCGTTTTCTCGGGATTGATAGTTCAAATCGCTCAGCAAACGAGTTTGAGAATCAACATGCAGAAACCCTTTTTTCAATGATAATTTCTTTAGAAAAAATCTTAACTTTCTTGTCAGCGGAATGAGATTTTTAAGTTCTTCGTTGGAATTGTTTTCCCCGTCGCTTCCCTTAAAAACAAAAGTTTCGATCTGGATCGACGGTTTGTCAAAAAGGCGCTTTCTACACAGTCTTATATTTGAAAAAGTTAACTCCGTTCCCCTCGGCGAACGAAAATAAATTTTTCGAGCCTCCGTTATTTTTCCATCCAATCCATCCACAACAAGCTCTATGTTCTGCACCCGAAGAAGACTTGAGATCAAATTCAAAATTATCCGTCGTCCTGAATCGAAAAAAAACATTCCGTTCAAAATCGCAACTACCAAGAACGATAACAACAATATTTTTCCAAAAAGTTTCAAAACGCCTGTCCTAAACTCATAATAAATTGCACCTTTGAATCGACGCCCCTTCTTCGTTTAATAGGAAAGGCCAAATCTGCTCTTATCGGACCAATGCTTGTGTAATATCTTACGCCGATTCCGACCGAGTAGAACCAACGTTTTTCTTCCGTTTGCAAATAGTTATGCCGAGATTTATTTTGAAAAACTTTTGCGCCGTCAAAAAACAATACGCATCCGAAATCGGGCGAAACTTTTCGGCGAAGTTCGCTGTTGAACTCCAGTAAAGACTTTCCTCCCATCGGAGTATCCTCTCCCACGACTATTTCTGTCGCCATTTGGTTTGCGTATCCTCTCGCGGAGTTCATTCCTCCGGCGTAAATTCTTTTATCGATGGGAATATCGTCTATTTTCTGACCAAAAACTGATTTTCTAGATAGGTTAAACGCCAAAACCGTCCGTTTCAGATCGTCCAACGGATAATGATTAGCAAAATTTACGTCGAAGGTTTTTAAGTTGCCAACGCCGGAATTTCTGAAAAATATTTCTGAAAATTTTATTATTAAACGGTGACCGCCGGTCGGATTTAACCAATCGTCCGTTTTGTCTACGATAAATTCCGATTGAATGGAGAAATTATCGTATTTTCTTCTATCTTCTTTATTGCGGAAAAAAATCTCGCTTGCGTTCACGTAATCTTTCTCCAGGCTGCCGCCGGTTCTAATCAACAGAGAATCAAGCAGCGGATACTTAAACGTGATCGATCCGTGATCGCTTTTTTTGAAAAAGACGTTGGTAAGTTCTTGTTTGCGCGCAACGTAATATTCGACGCTGTTATTTTTAAAAAAAACATCCGGCTGAGACAAAGCAACTTCAAAGGCATATTCCGGTCTCTTTTCCCGTACCCTCATGGGAGTAGCTTCAATGGCGAAACTTAATTTTTCTCCGCCGCCAAAGGCATTGAAATTTGTCCAGGCTAGTCTTGTTACGATGGATTTTAATCTTTTTTGCGCTTGAGATTTTTTCTCAAAATTCATATTGCGCATGCCGGAATACAAAATACTAAAATCAATGATATGTTTTTTATCTTCCTGCAATTCAATGATCATTGGGACCTTCCCATTGAGAATTTTTTCTTCCTGGGGTTTTATTTTTACTTTCGAGAAAATTTGAGTATTTTTCAAATTCTCCGCCGTCGATTCTACTTTTTCTATATCAAACATTTCGCCTTTTCGCCATAGGATCCTGTTTCTTACAAAATTGTCGTCGATATCGGGAAAAGATTTTATTTCAACGTCCGAGAAAGAAACTTTTTGCCCTGGATCAATGGTTAATTGTAGAACAGCCTCCTGCGCTTCATAATTTATACGCACTCTTTTTTCTATAATTTCCGGCTTAAAGAATCCATTTTTTTGCAGATTATTAACGGCGATAGCGACAAGAGATTTAATCTCGTCGATGGAGGCCTTAAACGCCCGCAAATCTTTTCGCAAAACCGCAGCATAGCGTTCATTGAATTCCTCGTTCTGATTTAGATAGCGAATATTTAGGCCAAGTTTAAATTTCGCTCCCAAATCCAAATGAATTTCCACCATAATATTTTCGGGATCGTCGGCATGAATTTTGTAGCTGATATTTGTCCCATAGAACCCCAAAATATGGGTTTTCTGGTACATGGCTGCGACGTCTTCGTCGATTCTGTCCTTTAGGGCTCTCATGTTACTGACGGGTTTACTCTGCTGAGAAGCGATACGCAGCCGTTTTATGTCGCTCTCAATTTCCGACTCCGAAATCATGTCGCTAAAGCTCTCAATAATATTCTGATCCTGAGTTATTGTCACTTTGGCTCGATAGCGAAAATTGTGAAAGTCCGATTCGTAGGAAAAAACGCAAAAAGCAAAACAAAAAAATAATGGTATCGTTTGTCTTAACGCA
>JAISMI010000048.1 GCA_031276835.1 Holosporaceae bacterium
TATTCTGTCATAGGCGGGCGCGACTTCGTCTATTTTAATACTAGAGAACGATTCTTCCGCGTCTTTTTTATCTTCGCCAATTGCCAAATTGAACGAAAGCAACAGCGCAGCCGCTAAAAATCGCCTAAACTTTTTTCGCATAATACTACTCCCAACAACCCCTAAGCAAATCTAATAGGCCCGAACCAAAACAACAATAGCTTTCTTATAAAATATATGAGACGCCTTTATATTTCGTCCATCAATCGTCTTTGTCTTCATAGACTACGCGAAAACTTTTCTTTTCGAAAATAACCTTGACTTTTTTATAGGTTGGAGGAATTCTTGCGCGATGTTCTCCCGATCCGGAATACTTAGCAAAAATATATCCTGCGAGAGGAATCATGTGATCAATTGGATACTCCACTTTCGCCCATGGGATAATTCTTTTTTTCGCCACCAACTCCCACTCGAAAATTTTTATTTTGTCCGGATAGTCCTTTATCAGCTGATCCACGCTACTAAAATAATGATGGGCCGACATTTTCATTAATTCTCCCACCAGCTCCTTTTCGTAGACGATCGCCAGATGAACTTTTATGGCGCCGCGATCATTCATGTCCTCTTCAACAGAGAGCATGATCTCCTCTAGAATTAATCCGCCTTTGGCGGAAAAAAAATCGCCGATTTTGGAATCTTTGTCGCTTGTAAACGTTTTTAACGAAGAAGCCGCCGACATGGCCATAATTCCTCCGGCGGCCGTTATGGAAGAGGCGTTAACCCCCCAAAACAAAAAACACAATAAAAAACACAGATTTTTCATTTTTTATCACCATTACTTCCCCCAATGATATGGGAGCAAAAGTTAAAAAACGGTTTAAAAATTTTTATGCCTAATATCCCAATCATATTCGAGAAAAAACATAATTTGTCAAAATTATTAATTATTTTTTAACTTTATCAGAGTTAAAATTGCTAAACATAAAAAAAGAGGATATGACATGTCGCACGAATTATTATGGACTCCCTCTCAGGAGAGAATTATCAGCAGCAACGTCTTTAGTTTCATGAAAACGTTGAAGGGAAAAAACGGATTTGAAGGAACAAGCTTCCACGACCTATGGAAATGGTCCGTCGCAAATCCGCATACCTTCTGGAACGCCGTTTGGGATTTCGGAGGCGTTATTGGAGAAAAAGGAGAAAGAATCAGCAATAAAGCGGAAAAATTCTGGGAACATAGATACTTTCCGGACGCAAAACTGAACTTCGCGGAAAATCTTCTCAAAAGAAACGACGATTCTCCGGCGTTAATTTTCTGGGGAGAGGAAAAAGTCCGAAAAACCATAAGCTGGAAAATGCTGCATGATTCTGTGGCTAAAATTGCGCATGCTTTAAAAAAGTTAGGCGTAAAAAAAGGCGACATAATCGGCGGATATGTGGCCAATATGCCGGAAACGACAATTGCGGCTCTGGCCGCCATCAGCATCGGAGCAACTTGGGCTTCCTGTTCTCCAGATTTTGGAATACCAGGAGCTTTGGATAGATTCGGCCAGGTAAAACCGAAAATCTTTTTCGCCGTCGACGGCTATTACTATAAGGGTAAGGTATTCAACAATCTGGAAAAAATAAAAAATGTGGTGGATCAGGTAAAAAGCATCGAAAAAACCGTCGTAATCCCATATATCAACGCCGGAGCGCCGGTTGGGAACAGAACGGAAATCGTTATGTTCGATGATTTTATGGGCAATGGAGACGCTCCGGAACTTATTTTTGAAAAGTTTCCGTTCGATCATCCGATATACGTATTGTTTACTTCCGGAACCACTGGAGTGCCAAAGTGCATCGTGCACGGAGCCGGCGGAACGCTACTACAGCACAAAAAAGAACAGCTTCTTCATTGCGACATTAAACCGAATGATCGCGTGTTCTATTTTACCACCTGCAGCTGGATGATGTGGAACTGGGCTACCTCAATTTTGTCCCAAAATGCAACGCTGATGCAATATGAGGGACTTCCTCTATTTCCAAAATCGGATATTCTTTTCGACATGGCCGATTCCTGCGGAATGACCTTCTTCGGAACTTCGGCCAAATATCTGGACACTTTACTAAAGACCGATTCCAATCCGATGAAGACCCATGATCTCAGCCAATTGAGAACCATAGGATCCACCGGCTCTCCTTTATGCGCCGAGGCGTTCGAATTTGTGTACGCCAAAATAAAAAAGGACATTCATTTGAACTCGTTCTCCGGCGGAACTGACATTATTTCCTCCTTCGTCATGGGAAATCCAATTTCTCCGGTATATTCCGGAGAAATGCAGGGATTCGGATTGGGTATGAACGTCAAAGTGTACGGTCCTAACAAAGAAGAAATGCCGGTCGGCAAACAGGGAGAGCTAACTTGCGTTACTCCTTTCGCCTCTCAGCCGATAAAATTCTGGAATGACGAGGGGAACAAGAGATTGATCCACTCGTATTTCGAGCAATTTGAAAACTGCTGGTGCCACGGCGATTGGATAGAATTGACGGAGCACGACGGAGTGTTTATCTCCGGACGAGCGGACGCCGTCCTAAATCCTTCCGGCATAAGAATAGGTACGGCGGAAATCTACTCCCAGGTGCAAAAAATAGAGGAGGTGCTAGAGTGCTGCGCCGTCGGACAACAATGGGACAACGACGAAAGAGTAATATTATTCGTGGTTTTGAGGAACGGGCTAAAGCTGGACGACGATTTAAAGAAAAGAATTAAAACCGTCATAAGAGATAATGCAACTCCGCGCCACGTCCCGAGTAAAATTATTCAAGTCAGAGGAGTTCCAAAAACCAATAACGGGAAACTGGTGGAGGTTGCCGTCAAAAATGTAATCCATGGAAGAGAAGTCGTAAACAAAGATTCCATAGAAGATCCTTCTTTGCTGGATGAATTCAAGAATATTCCAGAATTACAGCAACCATAATCGGCAAACTCGCAGACTGCGATTTTAAATCGGCGGCCCGTTATCGAGAAAAAAAGTAAATCCCTGAACGACGCGCAACAGAAGTCGTTCCGGGACGTCCGGCGACAGTGGGGAGACAAAAATAGGAACTGCCTAATAAAAATAGAATTTACACCATGGATTTGTTGATTTTTCAGCTGTTACCTAAGTTTGAATGGCGCTCTACAGCATTTCTGTAGGACGCCTGAAAATCAATGAATTTAGCTAACTTTTTCTATTTTTATCGGGCAATCCTCAAAAATGCGCTATCCCAACAATTCGCTTAGAGGCATTCCCATGCAAGACCGCTCTATCAAACGACAAAAAATTCGCCGCGTAATGATTTTCTCGAAGTAATAATTTTCTCGAACAATGAGTTTCTAGCCCTCGCATAAAAAAACGAGCGATTGTAACGCGCATCCATCTATTTTTAGGATCGTTTTTTGCCGCGGCGTTCAGGACTCTATCCTTACGGCTTTATTAGGAGAACAGATCCGTAAACGCACATATCTATTTTTTTCAAGATCGTTTTCTGTCGCGGCGTTTAGGACTCTATCCTTACAGTTTTATAAGAAGATAGATCCGCCGACGACAATCCGACCGAATGAATGTATTCCGAATCAAGTTGTTCCAATTTTGCGCCCAACTGAAGTTTCTTAACTATTGACAAAATCTCCTCTCTTTGGGATTCGTCAAGCGTTATTCCTCGTCTTCCGGCTTCCATTACCAGATGAAACAACTTCGCCTCCTCCTCCGCTATCATTTTGTAGCTAGAATCGTCGGACCTCCCCGAACGCGACGGCGTTTCCCGCTCTACGCCGCAATTGAGATCGCCGGATAAAACTTCTTCTCTTATTCTTGCCGTCTCCATTTCTCTCGCTCTTTTTATTTCTTTTCCATATGCGGCAAAATGAATATCGCAGTAGAACTTATACATTGGTTCGGCCCGTTTCATTAATTGATCGATGAGGAACGTCTCCTGCATAGGATTAAAATTTATTCCAGGAATTCCGCTAAATTCTAAGAGTTGTTCACATATTATTTTGTTTGCCCGATAAAAATCAAACTCCAAATCCGGACTTTTTCGAATCCAATCGGACGCAGTTGATAGAAATTCCCTATACTTTGAATAACAGTCATTGGCGGCGGCGACGTCGGTTTCGAAACGAGCGCCTTTTATAAGTTCCAATATCTCATTGCGCTTGGATTGTATTGCGCCGGACTCCTGAATCAGCAAAAACGTTTCCTCCGGCGTCATTGCCAAGACCGTTTCCAATGAAGAAAATAGCGTGAATAGTAACGCAGAAAAAATCCGCCTGATCATTGTAAATCTCCCCATACATTTGGTAAATTATATAATATTATCAATATTTTTAAATCTAAATTTTATTAAATGTAAAAATTGCTGAATAATTAATGCAATATTAATCTTTTTCTACTACAATGAAAAAAAATGACAAGGAGATAATTATGAAAAAAACCATTGGATTACTATCAGCGCTTATGTTTATGGGAACATGCGAATACGCCTACGCTAATTTTCTTTCTTCAGCTTTAAATAAAGTCGGAGGATCCAATATTGGCCAAACGGTAAGCGCTTTGGGAGGATCAGCTTTAAAGATAGGAACCAACTACGCCCAACAAAGAATGAATGTGATGACAAATCCGTTTAGATCAAAAGTAATTACCGACGCCTCTACGTTGCAGAGCGCTTTAAATACTCAAATTCAGATGATGGATCAGCAGCTACAAAATCCGGCTCTCGACTACAACGTTAGAATCGCCTACACCAACACCAAACAGTCCTATATGAATGCATCCGTTCCATTGGGACAACTGGTTTCGCTTGTGCAGACGGCGCCGACGACTCCTGAGGGAACGGCAATGATTTTGCAGCAGGCTCCTATTCTGAGCCAACAGGTGGCGTCTAACCTCTCCAACACCGCCTATGCCGCGAACGCCAGCGGTTTGCTCATGTCGGTGAATAGTTTGAAATCGTCGTTGTCGACGCAGGCTACCGGCGTATACAATCAAGCCAGCGGCGTATACAACGGCGTGGCAGTCCAAGCTGCGGGAGGACGCGGCATATAGGCGCAGCATATACAATTAAGTCTCCGTCGCATACAAAGGCGCGACGCCTCTTAAACTGTGGAAGGACGCGGCTTAACGGCTAAACTCCGCTCCATAAGGAACGAACCCAAGATCATTCTTGGATTTTCATTGCTTTTTAGACGGAACCCATTTGACAACCGCGCCCTGCCGCGGCGCGTTATATGAAAAATCTGCGACCGTCTGAAAAAAATTGTGGGATTGCCCAATAAAAATAGAAAAAGTTAGCTAAATCCATTGATTTTCAGG
>JAISMI010000028.1 GCA_031276835.1 Holosporaceae bacterium
CGCAATTAATCGTCACATAATTTTTGGAAGATCTTTTACTTTTTTGATGAATATATTTGGCCATGATCTCCTTGCCGACGCCGGTTTCTCCGACTATTAGGACGGTGGCGTCCGTAGGAGCGATTTTATCGGCGATTTCAAAGGCCGCTTTTGTCGCCGGATCTTCAATGACAGGAGTAAATCGATGCGAAATTCTATTCTTTATTATTTCTTCCAAATATCGAATCGATTGAAGATTTATGCTTACTTCATTTTTCAACGACGTACGATAATTTACGGAAGAGATAACAGAAACTACAAGATTTTTTAAGTCGCTCGCCAGTATGCCAATCAAATTTCCGTCAATAACGATAACGTCGTCTGAATTTATTGAAGTCCCGACGTTTTTTTTAAAAAATAGAGTGTTGCAATTGAACATTCTAGATATCTTGACTATTTCAAATAGCGAATGTTCGAGTTTTTCCCCCACAACTAAAATTCTCATGAAACGCCTCCGTGCTCGTAGTCTAAATGGGCTTTATGAAAAATTAGTAAACAAAATTATTTTAGTGTATTCTATTGGCCAAGCGGAATTATGAAATGGCTATAAAACTACTATCGCAGACTTTAATTAATCAAATTGCGGCCGGAGAGGTAATAGAGCGGCCGGCGTCGGTCATAAAAGAGCTTGTGGAAAACGCCCTCGACGCCGACGCGAGCGAAATTATTGTGAAGGTCGTTGACGCCGGTAAAAGCTTTATCTCCGTGAGCGATAACGGCAACGGCATGGATAAAGACTCTTTGGAACTCTGCGTTTTGAGTCATGCCACCTCCAAATTAAGTTCTGAAAACCTATTTGATATACACACTTTTGGGTTTCGAGGAGAAGCGCTTCCCTCAATTGCATCGATTTCGCGTCTCTCCATCACCTCGGCCAACGACTCTTCTTCGGAGGCCTGGACTATAAACTTAGAGGGAACCAACCGTCTCGGATTATCTCCGGCTAATCGCAAACGGGGCGTCACCATTGAAGTGCGCGACTTATTTTTCGCCACGCCGGCACGTTTAAAATTTTTAAAATCCAACGCCGCAGAACTCGACAACTGTCGCGAAACGTTTAATCGTTTGGCTTTGGCCTTTCCTGCCGTCGCGTTTAGATTTTTCGACGGAGACAAAGAAAAATTCTGCTACACAAAAACCGACGATCTGCGGAAACGCATACGGGAAATTTTGGGAGAGTCGTTCGACGCCAATACGTCCGAAATAAACGCCGAAAAAGACGGATTGAAACTACATGGATTTATTGGAGTGCCGACATTCAATAAAGCCTCCGCCAATTCGCAATATTTTTTCGTAAACGGCAGATTCGTAAAAGATAAAAACTTCGCCTACGCTCTGAAATCCGCCTATTCCGGATTGGTTCCCCAGGGACGGCACGCGGCGGCGGTTTTATTTCTCCAAATACCCTACGACGAGGTTGACGTAAACGCTCATCCGGCAAAGGTGGAAGTTAGATTTAAGGAAAGCGAAAAAATTCGGTTTTTCATACTGTCGGAATTGAAAAAAGCGCTCTCGTCCTCCGGAGCCATGAAACCTACAAACGAGATAGCCAATCATTTTAACGCAAAAAAGACGAATCCTTTTTTTTCCTCTGGGAAATTTTCGCCGAGCAGCGAAGAAAGAAAAGCAAATTACGATTTTTTTGCTAAAAATTCCTCCAACTTTAGCGTTTCAGAAAATCAAACAAAAAAGATCAATCCCGCAAACATGGAAGCTCTCGCGATGCAATCGACATCGATGAAATCGGAATTTCCCCAAAGGGCGGAACAAAACGAAAAAAATTTTCTGGGCAACGCCATTCATCAGATAAATAACGCCTATATAGTCGCCGAGAACGGAGAAAATTTAATCATTGTCGATCAGCACGCGGCCGCCGAAAGAATCACACTGGAAAAATTGAAAAATAATCTTTCTTTGGAATCGCAAACGCTGCTGCTGCCGGAGGTTTGTCCGCTACGGGAATCGCAAATCGAGCGGCTGCAGAAAAATCAGGATCTATTATCGAAATTCGGGATTCATTATGAAAAATTGACTAATGATTTGATATCCGTCGTCGCCGTTCCGGCCATCTTTGAAAACTGCGACGCAAAATCCATGATAACCGACCTGGCCGACGAACTTGAAACTTTTGGAGACGCATATTCGGTGGATAAAAAAATACATCATATTTTATCGACCATTTCATGTCACGGCAGTCTGCGAGCCGGCAAAAAATTAACAATCCAGGAAATGAATTCGCTACTACGCCAAATGGAAGATTCTCCTAATATCGCCCAGTGCTGCCATGGCAGGCCGTCGTATGTGATATTATCTGTAGATAATTTAAATAAAATTTTCGAAAGATCTTGATAATCTTCAAACGCACCATATATAGTAATCAAACGAGGAAATTATGATAAAAAAAATAAGACTGCAGCCGCTTGTTTACTTGAGTAACGATATGATTTTTGGCTACGAGGTTCTCTATAAAAAAGAACATTCCTCCGCATATCCGAGCGCGTCCAATATATTGGAAAGCGTAATATCCTCCTGCGGCCACAGACGAAATTTACAATTATTCATCAATATGACCGTAAAAGACGTGGTAGACGACGGATTTTGCAGATCTTTCTTGCATATTCTAAAAAAAACAAAAGTAGACGGTTCCAATATAGTTCTTGAAGTGAGCGAAAAGACTCATCCGGATTCTTTATCCTCCGCAAAAAAGACGTTGAGCCTGCTCCGCCATCACAATATTAAGGTGGCGCTGGACGATTTCGGAACGGAGTACTCTAGTCTTTCTTTTCTTAAGGAACTTCCCATAGACATAGTGAAGATAGATAAGAAATTTACGCAGGAAGCCCCTTCGAGTAAAAAATCCAGAGCGTTGCTGAAATTTTGCGCTCAAATCTCCCATGATATCGGCTGCGAAGTCGTCGCGGAAGGCATCGAAACCCAAGATCAATTGGACTGCGTTAAGAATTCGGGAGCAGATATCGGACAGGGATTTCTGTTTACGGATCCGCTTAGGAATTTAAGACAAAAAATAACTCCCTTCATCGGATTAGACGAGTTCGCTTCTTTTCCCATCGACGTCGCGCACAAAGTCCTTTATTGCTAGCTAAATCTATCCGCCCGCGTTGATGGGAATAGATCTAGAATTGATATTTTGCTATCCAATTAACAATCTAGCCGGCGCCGGCGGAGAGAACTTTTTCCAACGCGTTCATATCGCTCGGCATATCGCTCTCAAAATGCATAGTTTTCCGCGATCTAGGATGTATAAATTCCAAAAAGTACGCATGGAGCGCCTGTCGAGAGAATCCGCGTACAAAATCGGCTATTTCTTCCGGAATAAAATAATTTTTCGCCCTGTAAAGGGAATCCCCCACGAGAGAGCACCCTTTGTGCGACATGTGAACCCTTATCTGATGAGTGCGGCCGGTCAGCAATTCGCACTCCACCTTTGAAGCAAATTTCGAAAATATTTTCAGAGTCCTATAAAACGTAATCGCATTCCGTCCGCCATGGGATGAAACAGCCATTTTTAGTCGATTATTTTTATCCCTTGCCATAAACGTTTCGATTTTTCCATGCGGAGGAAAAAGATTAGAATAACAAAAACAAACGTACTTCCTCCTTATGGAGTGGATCGCAAATTGCTTGGCGAGTTCGCCGTGGGAGAAGTCGTTTTTGGCCGCCACCAATATGCCGCTGGTGTTCTTGTCTATTCTATGAACGATTCCAGGTCTGCATCGATCGCTTCCGCTCGATAGGAACTCCCCGCAATGATGAGCGAGTCCATTAACCAACGTATGGGAAAAATTTCCCGCGCCTGGATGAACGACTACTCCGGACGGCTTATCAATGACTAGTAGATCCTCGTCCTCGTATAAAATAGAAAATTCGACTCCGTCGTCCGCCGTCAAATCCGGTTTTTTCACCTCAAAATCATCATCCATTAAAATTTTATCATTGTATTTCAGATTATGGCCCGCGTCCGTTACCACAACCGAGTTGACTCTAACGCAGCCGGAGGATATCAACGTTTGAATTCTGCTGCGGGATAATTTATCTATTTCGGACGCCAAAAATTTATCCAATCTATTTTTCTTGACGTCGACAATTACCAACAGTTCTATAATGTTTTCGGTTCCTTAGATTTTTTCGGCGATTTTCCAACTCCTGGCATGTCTTTGGAGCTCGGCATTTTAGATTTTTTCGACGGTTTCACAATTTCAATCCTCTTTTGCTTTACAATTTTTTGGCCATCCACGATTTTTTTAATATCTTCTCCGGTTAGAGTTTCGTGCTCGAGTAATCCTTGGGCTAACAGCTCCAACGCTTCTCTATTATTCTCAAGAATTTTTTTAGCTCTGTCGTAGGTTTTATCGACGAGGGCGCGAATTTCCTCGTCTATTATCTTGGCCGTCGAACTGGATATGTTTTTATTGGCCGTTGTCGAATGACCAAGAAACACCTCCTGAGCTCCGTCTCCGGCGTAAGAAAGAAATCCGAGTTTATCGCTCATTCCCCATTCCAATATCATAAGTCTGGCGATTTTAGTGGCCTGATTTATATCGGAAGACGCTCCGGCGGTGATTTTTTCATGGCCAAAAATCATTTCTTCTGCAATTCTTCCTCCGGCTGCAACGGAAAGATCCGCCTCCAGCTTGACGCGGGAAACGGAAATTCTATCTTGCTCCGGCAGACGCATAACCATACCAAGAGCTCGCCCTCTCGGTATAATCGTCGCCTTGTGAATTGGATCCGACTCCGGAATGTTCAATGCGACAATGGCATGCCCCGCTTCATGGTAGGCGGTTAATTTTTTCTCCTCTTCAGTCATGACCATGGAACGGCGTTCCGCTCCCATCATAACTTTATCTTTAGCCTCTTCCAATTCATCCATGCCGACAACGCGTTTGCCGCGTCTAGCCGCCAATAACGCCGCTTCGTTAACCAAATTCGCCAAATCCGCGCCGGAAAATCCCGGAGTTCCTCGGGCTATTATTAGCGGATCCACATCCGAAGATAGAGGAATCTTTTTCAAATGAACCCGCAGAATTTTTTCCCTTCCGTTAAGATCGGGAACCGGCACAACCACCTGCCGATCAAATCTTCCAGGCCGTAATAATGCCGGATCAAGAACGTCGGGTCTGTTGGTGGCCGATATGATGATGACGCCGTTGTTTTCTTCGAAACCGTCCATTTCCACCAGCAATTGATTTAGAGTTTGCTCGCGTTCATCATTGCCGCCTCCAAGTCCGAATCCTCGATGACGCCCGACGGCGTCGATTTCATCAATAAAAATAATGCAAGGCGCGCTCTTTTTTCCTTGATCAAACATATCGCGAACTCGACTGGCTCCAACGCCAACGAACATCTCCACAAATTCAGAACCGGAAATACTGAAAAAAGGAACATTGGCTTCTCCGGCAATTGCTCTGGCCAACAGAGTTTTGCCGGTGCCAGGAGATCCGACGAGCAACACCCCTCTTGGAATTTTGCCGCCGAGTCGCCTAAATTTATTTGGATCCCGTAAGAAATCGACTATTTCCTCCAGTTCGGATTTGGCTTCATCTATTCCGGCGACGTCGCTAAAAGTGACTTTTCCCATTTTTTCACTGAGCAATTTCGCCTTTGATTTCCCAAATCCCATGGCTTTATTTCCTCCGGCTTGCATCTGCCGCAGAGCAAAAAACCAAATTCCTCCTAAAATCAGCAGCGGCAACCAGCTGAGGAAAAGATGCATCAGCGTGGAATGTTCCTCGTTGGGACTGGCTATAATTTGCACGTTTTTCGCAATTAATTTTTTCACCAATTCCGGATCTCGCGGATCATAGGTGGCGAACACGCGACCGTCCAGCGTGGTCCCTTCGATGGTAAGACCTCGAATTATGACCGCGGACACTTTTCCATTGTCTACGTCGTTTAAAAATTCAGAATAGGCAATGTTGGGAATACTTTCTTTTCCGCTATTAAACGCCTGAAATAATAAAAATATGAAACAGGCGACGGCAATCCAAATCGATAGATTTTTATAATTTTTATTCATCACGTATCCCCGTCGAACTACAAAAAAACATCAAACAAATTTATTTTGTTCGATAAATCTCCCCGCGAACCATCGGTTTCGCGAGACATTTTATGATTTTGCCCACCGTAAGGCAATCCCCAAGACGTCTCTTTCTCCGCAAAACGACGCCCCTGCCGGATTGACGACTCATTATTTCGATTTTCCCTAAACACAAATATTTTATCTTTTTTGATTTTCAGAAAACATCTGCCTATGGTATTGATTTTTTTACATAATATTTGTTCGCATAGATCTTTCGTTATGGTGGTCGCGTATTTTTTTCCGCCAACGTTCCAGATTAAACGTTTAAGAATTTCCGCGCGCGTCGATTCGTCTTCCGCCAACAATTGATTTTTTTCGACGATCGCATATCCGTCTTTAAAAAACTCGCAGAACTTTCTCAGAAAGCAAACGGCGAGCGTTTCGATTTGGTTTCTTCTCCTTCCTAATTGTATTATCTCATTGGAAATTAATGAAATTTTATCGGCCTCGTAGCGCATGATTTTTTTACGATGAATAACTCTCAGAAAAATCTCCTGATCGTTCATGGGATCAATTTTCCAGGAAATATTTCTATTTCTCAAGAATTCTTCCAAATGACTCTTGGAAAAATGCAACATCGGCCGCAGTAATTTTACTCGATTGGTTAGGGATCTTACTTGACTCATGCCGGCTAATCCGCTTGGAGAACTTCCGGCATTCTTTCTCATTTCAAAAGTTTCCAACTGATCGTTCCAGGTATGTCCAATCATAAGAATCGGAACGGCGTTGTTCTCGCAATATTCGGACATTAATCGGTAGCGGGCTTCGCGGGCAAGATTTTCTAACTTTCCCCGTTCTATGGAAACGTCGCCTCTATCCCAATCGAGAATTTTATGACTCGCTCCAAGAGATCCACAAAGATTCTCCACGAATTCGGCTTCTTTTCCGGATTCTTTCCGTAATTTGTGATCGACGGTTAGGCAATGAATTTGGATATTATTTTCCGCAGCCCATCGCGCCGCCATGACAAGCAACGACACGCTATCGGATCCTCCGGAGACGGCTGCGCCTAAAGATCTTGGAAATTCAACGGAATAATGGTCTTTATAAAAACCAATTAATCGATCCATTTCCGCGCAAAAAAATTTCCAAGAGGACCGATCATCCGTAAATTCATATGCAATGGACGTCACTTGATTTTTTTCAGTTCTGCCGAGGCTTTTTTCACAAATTCTCCTGAATAATCGCTAATTATTTTATTTAGGGTGGATTTGCATTTGTCTTTTTCGTTTAACTGCTTAAAACATATGGCCAATTTATATAATGTCTCGGCGGCTTTCGATCCGGTTGGATTGGCCTTAAATCCTTTCATGTACTCGATGGCGGCGTTTTTATAGTCTTTTTCCACAAAGTAAGCGTTTCCTATGTAAAAAAACATCATACCGCAATATATATTTGTTGGATTTTTAGCGACGAAGGCATTTAATATTTTACGCGCCTCTTCTATGCTATTTTCCTCGATTAGATCTAGGGCGGATTTTATTATTTCCTCAGGAGTTTTGCCAGTAATCGCCTCCATTTCTTTTTGGATGGCCGCCTCATTGGCGCTTTTATTGATAAAATCATTCAGCGAAGAGATTTTTTTCTGCATTTCCCCAACGATTTTTTCCAATTCCTCGATTCTTCCGGTAAGTTCCCTCATAGAATCCGATAATTCAACGAAATCAGCGTTTTTTCCGACTACTTCTCCAACAAAAACAACAAATAATAGGGAATATATTATCTTTTTCATTGCAACCATCTCTTGAAATAACCGGCTAAGGTTATCACATTTTGAGCTTCAATAATAGCAGGCTAACTTAAGAGTATTGTGCATAAGATGAGCCACCGTCATGGGACCAACTCCGTTGGGCACCGGAGTAATTGCCTCGGCGACGTCAAATACGTCGTTGAAATCTACGTCTCCAACGATTTTACTCGATCCGTTCTGTTCTATTCTATTTATCCCAACGTCTATGACTGTCGCTCCAGGCTTTATGAATTCTTTTCCCACGAAGAGAGGTTTTCCTACGGCGCTTACTAATATGTCGGCCGTTCTGCATATTTCGGGTAAATCCTTCGAATAGGAATGCAGTAACGTCACGGTGCAATTGGCGTTCAGCAGCAGCTGCGCCAACGGACGTCCAACGATGGAGGATCTTCCTAGAACTACGGCGTGCCGTCCGGCGACGTCTTCGCAGACGGTCCGCAGTAAATGCAAAATCCCCAACGGAGTACAGGGAGCGATTCCTGGCTCTCCAGAAAATAATTTACCCTGATTTATAGTCGTCAGTCCGTCTACGTCCTTGTTGGGATGAATCAGGTTAACAAATGCTCTAAATTGAAGATTCTTTGGCAATGGAGACTGAAGTAAAATGGCGTGAACCTTTTTATCCTCGTTTAATTGAAATATCAAATCCGCAATTTCGCGCTCCTTGACGACGGAGCCAAACTTGTAGACGACGGAGGAAATTCCTACCTCCGCCGCTAATTTTTCCTTGACCGATATATATTTATCGCTCGCCGGATTTTCTCCAACTCGTATCATGGCGATCCGCGGCTCAATGCCGCGGCTTTTAATTTCGTCCACTCTTTTTTTTATTTGCTCGGAAAACTCTTTCGCTATCGTTTTTCCGTCTATTATTTTCGCCATTTATATCTCTATGCTACGACAATTTCATAAGAATACGAGTTATCACATTTTCGATAAAAGTCAGCAGCAAAATAAGTACGACGGGAGAAATATCCAACCCAATGGAGGTTGGTATTATCTTTCTAATCGGACGCAGCATAACTTCAGAAATTTTCGAAAACGAACTCACCAAAGCGTACACCAATTGATTTTTCGTGTTAAGCATGTTGGCCGCCATGAGCCAACTTATTATAACGTCCGATACGACAACGACCATTGCTAAACTGATTATGGCCTTGAACAATACCAATAATGGAACCAAAAGAATATCCATATCACAACTCCGTTTCAATTACATTTATCGTTCCATCTTTATCAGAAGATATTTGATTAATTCTTAATTGTACCGATCCTAATATATTATCGCAGCGTTTTTTTAGCATTACGCCGCGTTCATATAGATTTACCGACTCCTGAAGAGAAGATTTCCCCTCTTCGAGTACTTTCACGATATTCTCAAGTTCTTGTAGCGCCTGCTCAAACTCCATTTGAGCAATATCTTCATGCGGAGTCATATGCTATTCTTTCCTTAGGTACTCCGTAGAATACATAAATTTTAGGCTGCAAAACAATGGGCTGTTCGAAAAATAATTTTCCAATCGACGACGACGCGTTTTTTATTCTTGATCTAATTGAAAAATGCGGCCATAGGGCGCGCGTCGTCGGCGGAGCCGTAAGAAATTTTCTTTTGAAAAGAGAAAGCTCGGACCTGGATTTAGCAACCTCGGCGACTCCGTCGGAAATTATCGATCTCTGCGGGCAATCCGGATTGAGGGTTAAACCAATCGGCGTTCCATATGGATCCCTCCGAATAATTTACAATCGCAGATCATACGAAATAACCTCGCTGCGAAAGGATATAAAAACTTTCGGACGACACGCGGAAATAAAATTTTCAAAATCCTTTCGAACCGATTCCAACCGACGCGATTTCACCGTTAACGCCCTCTACATGGATAAGCGGGGAACAATTTATGACTACCACTCGGGAATTGAAGATATTCGCTCCGGAAATATTAGATTTATCGGTGACGCCAAAAAAAGAATCGCCGAGGATTATTTGAGAATTCTCCGATATTTTAGATTTGTGGCCGCCTATGGCAACTACAAATGCAATCCACAATATCTAGAAATAATTTCAGATCTGAAAAGCGACGTCAAAATTCTTTCCGGCGAAAGAATTATCGGCGAACTCCTGAAAATTTTCGCAATTCCTCGCTCAAACGAGATTATTCCCCCGATGCGGGAGGTTTTGGACGAATTATTTTCATTGAAATTCAATTCTCTGGATATAGCCGCTAAACTCGGCGTATTCGAGTCGTTATCCGCCGTGGAAAAATTATCCATGTTGCTGAAATTCTCTCAAAATAAGAATCTAACGAACGACTACAATTTTCCCAAAACCATTCGAGAGACGCTTTCGCTAAAAGCCGAGCCTTCTAAACGAATATTCGAAAAATTGAAACGCATCAAAAAAAAATATCGAATTTTCTACGCAAAATTTTTAGCGATAAACGCATATTTGAACGAAGCCTATTCCATGGCGGACGCCCAAAATTTTCTAAGGGAATTGTTGAATTTCTGCGGATCTAAATTTGCCGATTTCCAATTGAAATCGAACGATCTGAAGGAACTCGACTTAACCAAAGACGAATTCAAACGGGTCATGATGGCGACGCGAGAATTTTGGCTAAAAAATCGCGTATCCCCAGACGAATGTAAAAATTTCGCCTTAGAATATATCCAAGCGCGCTATGCAGAAGGCGCATTTCCGTCGGATAAAAAGTAAAAAACAATCGCTTTCTATCTACAATTGCATTGTTAACTAATTTCATAATATAATGAGCGCTGATTTATTTATTTGGAGGTAAAAAAGTGTTAACAGTTGGAGATAAATTCCCTAATTTTAATCTGGTTGCAAGTTCGGATCTACCGTTTGAGCAGCTTAATATGGACAATGCGTTTAAGGTAATCACGGAATCCACATACGCTGGAAAATGGAAATTAGTTTTTTTCTATCCTAAGGATTTTACATTCGTATGTCCGACGGAAATCGTCGCCTTTGCGAATTTATTTGATGAATTTAAGAAGAGAAATACGCAAATTTTAGGTTGCAGCATCGACAGCGAATTTGTTCATTGGGCTTGGAGAAAGTACAAACCCGAGCTTAATAAATTGCCGTTTCCGCTAATGTCGGACGTTAAAAGAGAATTGTCGTCCGAGTTGGGCATTTTATGTAAAAATTCAGGAGTTGCGCAGAGGGCGTTATTTATCGTTGATCCGGAAAACATCATAAAATTTGTCATGGTCACCGATTCAAGCGTCGGAAGAAATCCGGAAGAAGCCCTTCGGGTACTGGACGCCCTTCAGACTGGAGAACTCTGCCAGTGTGGATGGATCAAAGGTCAAAAGACTATCGACGTAAAAAACGCCGACATATAATATCCGCCGCGGACAGATCAGAGGTCAAAAGGTCGTAAATGTAAAAAACGTCGATATATAATATTTCCTTTTCTGTTATGTTCCCTACGTTTAGTAGGGGAGAGATCTAAAGTAGATATTTTTGCGATACAACCAACAATTCGCTAAAGCCCGCGCCGGAGAACAGACCGGCGCGTTTTTCAAAAACTATCAATTGGCCGCCTTTGCGATTTGGCTGCGATCTACTTTATTGTATTTCCTTAAAATAGGCATTAGTCCGCCCAAAACTGCCCCTATGGAACCGGAGTCGGCTTCCGTACTTTCCGCCGCAACCGAACCGGCGGCATGATTAGCGCTTTCGATTAGATATTTTAGATTGCCTTCGCTAATATCGTCCATTTCGGCGTGTTCAACGGACAAATTGAGCTGCAATCTGGCATAGTATACTTTTTTCTTGTATATTCCGCTCATTTCTTTAACGGCATGCCTTACGTTAATGGACGCGCTATTCATAAGAACGTCCGTTATATGCGGCGCCCATCCGAGTAAACCGCTGGGATCGCAAGGATTGAAGCTGTATCCGGTCCCCAGAGAAAGTATAAAATAACTGTCGGCCCTAGGATAAAGCTCAACGGCTTCTATCAGCGAGCAAAGCGTCGGATCGTTGGCGTAAACGCCGCCATCTATCATTTTTCTTTCAACGGGCGGTACGTTTCCGTTCTTTTCATCGATTGTTTTCAATCTAAATGGAGGGAAAAATGTGGGGGCCGCCGTCGTGCAGCACAAAACGTCCCTCATGTGAAAATCGATGGGAGTTTTTTGGAAACGCGAATTATTTTCCGTCATATGCGTTTTGAAAAAAAAGTCTCCGCTCTCATATTGGGGATAGGAAAGATTGTAGGACGTCAGGAGCAGATCGTTTATTGATTCGGAGAGTCTCATGTCTCCAAATTTATCCATCAACACTCTAGATATGCCTTTATGACTGTATTTCGAACTAAAAAGTCTGACGATCGGATTAAATATAACCCCGCCGCGCTTATCAAAAATAGTCGCCGCATGTTCCAAATATAAGTCCACCAAATCTGTGGCCGCGTACATTGGAGTTGTACCGCCGATTCTTTCCGGCGCCGACAATCCACCCACAATAATTCCGCCGGTGGACGTTCCTGACATAAGATGAAACATACTGGACGTCGATTTGGCGGTGTATTTTTCAATTTCAGCAAGAAATTGCGCGGGAACTATTCCTCTTATTCCGCCGCCGTCGCAGGTCAGCAATCGGGCGACTTTATTATCGGCCATATCCCTACTTAGAGTCTCGAAACTCAATTGCAAGTCTTCAGCGGTTTGTCTATTGTAAAACGCCTGATCGGCGTTCATTTCAAAAAACATTTTTCCGGAATCGGAATTTCCAACGGGAACGTCCATAGCAACCGAAACCGCAGAAAAAATAAACACCCCTAAAATTAAATATATTTTTTTACTCATGCGCCTCTCCCATAAAAATTATTTAATTATTAATCAAAAAATATAATAAAAAGTTAATTTTTACTTAATTGAAAGAAAAATTTCGTCAACCGAGGAGGAAGCGACGACGAATCAACGATTTTGATTTTTTTGTATTTTTTGACGGTTCAAAAGATCATATTTCATTGCGTTCCATCGCCATGGTTTCCTTTGTAAAAATCGACAGTATGTAGGCCGCCGCCAGGCAAATTGGCAGAGTCAGAATCGCCTTTTGATAGCTGGAAATTTCGTAGATACGCAGTCCGTTATTTAGCATTTTTCCAGTCCAGAAAACGTCCAGCAGAATGCCGAACGCCGGCTGCAACACCGATCCGGCAAGCATAACCAATCCGTTTGCAAAAGCAATGGCGGTTCCGGCATTTTCGTAGGACTCGTTGTTTTTGGCGCAGGTAAAAATCAGAACTTCCGCCGCCGTCAAAACGCCCATCAAAAATACAATGGCAAAGGACAAGTATATATTTTGGACATATATCAGAGGAATAAACAGCAACGCCACCAATACTATGGAAAATCTTATGGTTTTCATGTATCCGCCCAATTTTTTCGCGATAATGGCCACGGGAATACTGCCAAGCGCAAATCCGATAAAAAGCGTCGAAGCGGCCAAAGAAGCTATTTCATTGTCGATATTATACTTGGTCATGAAAAAAGGAACGGCCCACAATTCCGAAAACACAGAAATTGGAAGATACATGAATCCTCCCGTCAATCCGGCCAGAATAATTTGCTTGTTTGCTATTACCTTGCGGAATATGGACGAAAAAGATTTCTGAAGGTCGGCGTTTTCGGGAATTTTTATAATTTTTGGGATAAATATGAACGCCATTACCGAAATAATTAGTCCCGCGACGGCCAAAAGGAACACCGTTTCCCGCCATCCTATGGAATTTACGGCCTTCGCCACTGGAAATCCTCCGCAGAGGGCGCCGAAAGTCCCCATCATATTGGTTATGCCGGCGAATATGGCGAAATGCCTAACCGGAAACACCATGGACGCAATTTGCAAGCAGGATATGAAGGCGCAAGCCGCTCCAGCGCCGATCATACAGCGTCCGAATTGGCCGACGACCACGTTATCCGTCAGAGCGAAAAAAATCGATCCGGAAGTGGATAGAAGAACGGACGAACCAATGAGGTTTCTGGGACCTAATTTATCCAGAATCAATCCGCAGGGAATCTGCAGGGCCGTATAGGAGTAGTAAAAAAACGAAATCATGACGCCGAGCATGCCGGCGGTTATATTGTAATGGTACATGAGATCATTGGTCATTACGCCAGGCGAAACCCTCAAAATCACTTCATATAGATAAAATATATTGGCAATTCCCCAGGTAATCCAAGGATTATAACTTTTTCTGTTACTCATCACATTCTCCCGATACAAGGTTGATAAATAAAGCATAAAGGGAAAAATTGCAATATATTTAACCGCTAGGTTGGCTGAGTTTCGTCGAATAATCCAGGTTTTGGAGTAAAAATTACCACCTGATTGAAATAACCGCAGGTACCTCCTCTAGGCTTTATATTCATTATCCAAAAGCCGAATCTCTCTCTTGCCGAAGTGCTACCTGGACGCCCGTCCGTAAATCCGTAATTAAGATCAACATAAGAGAGGCATTCCACAATTATTTTAGTTTCTCCGTTTTTGATGGTTAAATCCTTGCAGATGGAAGAGGGAGCGACGTTCTGCTGACATTTTACCATACTGCTCCAATGGGAGCCGGTAAAGCTGCCGCAATATATATCAGACGGCCCAGCGCCAGTATAGTTGTAGGAGCACATTCGTTTATTCCACAAAACGCTGGCATTACCGTTTACTCCTTTTACGCAGTGGACGAAACAGTCCAAGAAATGTCCGTAAATAAACTTTTGGAGGGAAGTGGGATACGTCGTTTTCCCGGGGTAGATGGTCAAAAATGCGCTGGTGGCAACGTTTTTTAAATCGGCCACTGTAATTTTTTTATTCTCTCGATTTTGACTGACCTCCTGCAGCATACTCGCCATGCAGTAGGCGCAAAAACTCATTCTAGAGTTAATTTGCTTGAGTCTTGGAAGATCGTGCATATAATAAAGAAGCGCAATTAATACCGGCATGGCAAAGGCAAATTCCACTAAAATCACTCCAATACGAGTCTTCTTTAGAGTCCGCCCCCCCCCCCGTGTTGCATTATTGTCACAATTTTTGTCAACGCCGATTTGAACGGCCTGAAACCGAA
>JAISMI010000045.1 GCA_031276835.1 Holosporaceae bacterium
TCGTTTTTCTTAACGCCATTTCTTTACCACCGATTCTAGATTTTTATGGAAAATTCCTTCGCGAATTTCCTCCATTAATTTATTCATAAACCGAATATTGTGGATTGTAGTCGCCGACAGGGCTAGAAGCTCATTTGCCTTCAGTAGATAGTGGAGATAGGCTTTTGAAAAGTTTTTACAGGCGTAACAATCGCAGTCCAATTCTATGGGATCATCGTCGGCGGCATAGCGGGATCTTTTTAGGTTGATGTGTTCTCTTTTTTCAGCGTCGCGATATTGTTTCTTCACGAGAGCGCCGCCGTGTCTTGCGATTCTCGTAGGATGAACGCAATCAAAGGTATCGATTCCAAGACGCACTCCCTTAAGTATGTCGGCCACTCCTCCTATTCCAAGCAAATGAATGGGACGAGAAGCGTCAAGTCCATCCGTCGCCATTTCCACGACCTCGTACATTTGTTCTTTGGTGGATCCGAGCGTTCCCCCTATGGCCGTCGCAAAAAATGGATTCTCGCTCACGAACTCTGCGCTGCGTTTTCTCAGATCAGAATGCACCCCGCCCTGCACTATGCCGTATAGAGCCTGTGAAAAATCGTTTTTCATCGTAAATTGATCCAGCGATCGTTTTTCCCAGCGGTGCGATCTCTCCATAGACTGTTCGGTATACTTTTTATCGCTGTGGTATGGAGTGCATTCGTCAAGGGAAACGATTAGGTCGGCTCCAAGATTTCGTTGTATTTCAATGGATTTTTCTGGAGTCAACCATTGCATGCCGCCGTCCCAATAGGATTTGAAAAGCGCCCCTTGCTCGTCTATTTTAAGCAAAGTGGCCGTTCCGGAACGTTTCCCTTTTATTTCATTTGCAACTGATCCATGTCCCAGACTAAATATTTGGAACCCTCCGGAATCGGTAAGCATTGGGCTTTCCCATCCCATGAACTTGTGCAATCCGCCGCGTTCTTTTATGTAATCGGCTCCTGGATAGGAAAATAAATGATAGGTATTGGCTAATATAATTTGAGTTTCGTTTTCCCGCAATTGTCGCGGAGAAATTCCCTTGACGCTGGCTTTGGTTCCGCAGAAAATAAACGCCGGCGTTTTAATTTTCCCGCGAGGAGTCTCCAAAACGCCGCACCTCGCTTTTTCCAGCGATGCAACGACATTAAATCTGAAATTTCTATACATTGCTTTTCCTTGGCATTACGACGCCGGATAATCTTACTAGAGGAACGCATAAAACGGCAATGATTAATCTAACGCCGTAGGTAATAAATATATATGTATTCCAAAGAGATGATAGAGATATGGGATTATCGGCAAAAACTATCCAGGCCAAAATCGAAAAAACGCAATTGTCCACAAATGTGGAAATCGCCATGGAAATCAGCGATCTGACGGATACATATTCGCTTTTCATTATCCTTTTCAGCGAGGAAAATACAAATATGTCGGTCATTTGTCCGACTATATAGGATACGAGACTGGAAATAAAAAATGTAAAACAAGGCGAGAATAAATTTTGAAGTTCTCGATGTAGGTTTAAACATTTGCTGTGATAAACTATCGGATGCAAAATTGCAATTTTCATAACCAACGCAAAAAATAAATAACAAAAAAAACTCATCCATACGCATTTTCGCGCCGTTTTTGCCCCATAATACTCCGTTAATATATTATCGACGGCGAATATGGTGGAAAATAAGACCGTCCCTAGAGCGACGGGATCGTTTACTAAAGCATATTTCGTAAGTTTTAAAACCTGTATATTGGACGCGATCACGGCGACGGTCGCGTAGGCGAACAGACCGTTTTTTCCCCAAAATCTCGCCATTATTAATATGGTAAGAAAACATAAAATTAACGTGGAAAAACTTAATAATTCTGCCATGGTTTAGATCATCTCATAGCCTTCCTTGAAGGCTCTAACCGACTCTGAAACGAAGTCGGCTTTATCGGCGGTTATGATGACAACGTCGGACAACAAGTTTAGACATCCAATAAGCATTTTACAGTAGGCATTTTGATTATAGTCAAAATCACAGGATAGGAATCTGGAATTTTTATTGATTCCGCAAATATTGGACACGTGAAATGCAGCCTCCGAGATATCAAAAACTATTTCCCTAACGGGGCGAATTTTATTAACGCCGCTTCTATTAAGAGTCACCGCCATTAATTTTCCGTCTCGCTTAAGAATTCGAAAAATTTCGCTCAGAAATCGTGAATTTCTGCGGGAAAACTCTAAATATCGGTTGACTAGAACGAGATCAAAAACGGCATGGGCAAAGGGCAGATATTCCGGATCGACGGCGACGGTCCTAAATGGACGAATTTTGGGCCAGCGGATAACTTCATAGGTTTTCGGAACGGCGTAGTATAATTTACCATTGTCCAGCGAATCGAGTAGATCATCTCCAGCTCCGATAAGTAAGACATTTTTATCGGAAACGGCGTTTTGTAATTTTTGCAAAACGTCGGAAGATGTCGCGGCAAGCGAATTATCTCCGCGAAAATCATCATGGAAAAGATTTTTTTTATGTTCCATGGCTTATTTATACAATACTTCTCAATAAAGTTGTATATGACCTGTTGACCTTATTATAATATTTTGGCACCCTAATACATCTTTTTTAGAGGAAAATTATGACTAGATCGGATTTAGTAGCAAGAATTTCAGAGATTTATCCTTATATGCACATTAGTCACGTCGAAAAGGTGGTCTCCATAGTAATGGATAGCATTATGGACACCATAAAAGATGGAAGACGCGTTGAATTGCGCGGTTTCGGGTCGTTTTCGATTCGGAAAAGGGAAAAATCAGAGGGAAGAAATCCAAGAACGGGCGAAAAAGTTATTGTCGAAGAAAAGAAAGTTCCATTTTTCAAAGCCGGAAGGCAGTTGAAGGATATGGTTAATGGACGAGAAGTCAGCGAAAGAAAATAAACATGAACTGGCTTACCAGCTTTGTTAGACCTAAAATTCGAGCTTTAGTTGGAAACAACGTTCCGGATAATTTATGGGAAAAATGTCCGGAATGCGAGCAGATGATTTTTTACAAAGAATTGGACGCCAATCTTCGCGTTTGTCCGCACTGTGAGAATCATTTAAAGTTCGGAGTAAAGGAAAGAATAGAAAATCTCTTCGATTCGGGAGAGTTTACCCGAATAAAATATGAGTCCAAGTTGCAGGATCCTTTAAAATTTAAGGATAGTAAGCGCTATTCGGATCGTCTTAAGTCGTGTCGAGAAAATAGCGAAGAAAACGACGCCATTTTAGTCGGTTATGGTCGCATAGGAGGCCATAAAACAGTCGCCGTATTTTTTAATTTCGATTTTATGGGCGGCTCTATGGGAATAGCCGTCGGAGAAGGATTTATAGCCGGCGCGGATTTTGCAGTTTCCAAAGGATATTCGTTTTTGGCAGTTCCATGTTCCGGAGGAGCTAGAATGCAGGAAGGCATATTTTCCCTCATGCAAATGCCAAGGACAGTTCTGGCGGTCAATAAAATTAAAGAAGCCGAGTTGCCATATATTGCGCTCCTCACCGACCCTACAACTGGAGGAGTATCCGCATCATTCGCCATGTTGGGAG
>JAISMI010000077.1 GCA_031276835.1 Holosporaceae bacterium
TTACATACTCTAGAATTTTTTTCAGACCCGCGATACGACCGTCATGGGGGCTGCCGTCTAAAAATTTTTGAGACGCGTCCGAGTAGTCGACACTAAAGTCGATCTTATCGGATTCCTGCATCGGAATCTCGGAATTGTCGTTATTAAAGCCCAGATACGTCAGTTCCTGCGGCTCAAAATGATCCGGAGCGTTCGCCACAAGTATTATCGCCCGTTTCTTGGCGTTACGGGCCGGATGAGCAAATTTTTCGCCGCTTTGCGCCCCCGACGACGGATGGCCTCCCCAACTGAGAAGATTGTAGGCCCACTGAACCGCTAAAAATAGGAAATTCGACTTGTTTTTTGGATCGTCGACAGGTCTTATCAGGCCTAAATCGTAGATTACGTTCTGGACGTCGTCCGTCAGCTCCGTTATGAAATATGGATTGGCCCTGTAGACGGGACAATTCTTTTCGCACATGACCGCCAGTAGATTGCAGTGGCCCAAATAGCAGGGGTTCAGATTCATCCGCTGGAACAAATATGCCGTATTGAACATTGGATTGTCCGTCGATAATAGCGCATAGCCTCTGAAGAGCTGTACGCTCCGATAGGAGTCCGTCTGACCGCGGCGAAACATAATCGGCGAGCCGTATTCCGGATTTCCCCAGTCGTCGTAGAGATATTCGCCGGCAACAATGTCTCCGCCCAACTGGCCGTCGGAACCGTAGACCGCCGCCTGCTTCAGGTAGGGAAGATCCGGCAGTCGATTCATGGGCGGAATCGCCGCAGTCCAATTGCTTCGGTTGGGCGGAATCGAGATTTTTCCCGAGTAGGGAACCACTCCAACCGCAACTCCCGCCGTGTGCAGAAAATGATTTTTCAAAAATTCAACATAGCCGTTCGCAATTTCCTTGACGGGCGTCGACGCCGTGCCGTTCGGAGCAACCAGCGTTGCGGAATTACTGTTACTCGAGGTGCAGGCGGCGTGGTTTACGGGCAACGTCAAAATAATATCCACGTCGCACTGGGCCGGATAGGCGTTCACTACTTTTTCGATACATTTGCAGTCGCATTTAAGGCACTTCTTGGAAACGTCCAAGGTCATCGCTAATTTTCCACTATCTTCGGCGTACTTAACGACGTTGCGGGCCTCGGTTCCGCCCGACGTCGAGTAAAATTTAAAGGAAAGCTCTCCTTTGCTCGGATTAAAAACGACGCTATCCAGCGGCGCGTCGTCGCACAGCAACGAATTTTTGGTTGTCAATTGACCCCCAAGACCCGTCTGTAGATTAAAATTCGATGCAAGCCCATAACTCGAGAGAACGGCGTACATCTTGGTCAAACTATATGAGCCGTAACCTCTGTTGATATAGTATATCTGCGTCGACGATTCCGTCATGAACATTTTCTTATCTATGTCGAAGGCGCGGTCGCATAAAGCTTGCGCGCCGGCGGTGTAGATTCTTTCCCTCTGCGTCGTCCATGTCTTGGCGGGATTGTACTTCTCCAATGCCGCCGCTCCAACCGCAAACGCCGCGCTGGACGTTATCCCTAATTTGTGCGACGACTGAATCCGCTTGACGGAATAGTTGATCGATAACAAAAATACCGGAATGAAAAACGCCAACAACATCATTACGTATCCGCCGCAAGCGGCGCGACGTCGCTTAACGCAGCCTCGGATCCTAGGCTTTGAGACGCGCCAGGAGAAAATTTTCCAATTTAATAGAAATTTGATAAAATCGCCCCGACTGTTGGAAAATTTTATCAAAAAACGACGGATTAACGCTTTCAAATCATAGACCTATCAACATCTGCATTACATTCGAAAAAATTTTTTCTAATCTTCCCAACCCATATCCATTTTTCCACGATTATACTAAACTCCATCCATTTATTTTTCCGTTAATTTCCTGAAAAATTTTACGCTCCCGACGGACGTAAAAACGACGGCGTCCGTAAATAAAAAAAACTGCGGCGTTTCGCACAAATTGTCAAAAAAAGACTAGACAAAAGAAAAAGAATAACATATATATAATATGTTATATGATTAAGGAAAAATTACATGAAGAAAATAATATTTTTACTTTTTACGATAAATATAAATTTATTTGGAATGATCCAAGATAAAATGAGAGAAACGCTTGACAATTTGGGACCAACTCACTCGAAGGTAACGGAAAGGCTCAAGCAAGCAATGGACGATCATCCTGACAGGTTTTCCGCCGTCAGAGCGCAGGCGAATATATTTGTCCGACGGGCGCCTACCATTAAGAATAGAGAGGTCGAGGATTTTTTGCGTATGCTAAACAGAGATTTTCCACTGATTACTTCGCATAAACCGGCTCCGGTTAGTTATGCGGAAACGCCTGTTTCGAAAACGACAGAATCGCCGGCGCCAACAACGCTTCCCATTGAAGAAGAGGAAAGCCGCCCGCAAGACGTAATCGTAGACTATATCGATGAAGATATGTACAAGTACTATATGGAATTGGACGAAAATACCTTGTCCGACGTCATAGGACGCGCCATTGATTTTCTGGGAGAACCAAATACGAACGCCGCCGCAAAAAATATTCCTCAAAAAGATAGATTGTCATTTACTAATGATCTCCTAGATTCAACAAGAGAAGGCCAGGCTAACACTCTCGTCATTCTTAGAATATTTGGTTTTAATTAATCGCCTCCAAAAGAAAAATTCTTATCTCGATTTTGGATTGTTAGTCCTCCAGAGATAGGAATTTTTCTTTTATTTTATCTTCGGCGGCGGTTTCTATGAAAACGGTCTTAGAGGAAGATTTATATCCGGAAATTACCGAGCAGCATGATCTTTTTAAATCCAAAAAAGCCGCAATTGTATCTTCTAAAGCTTCATTGGCTTGACCATTTTGAGGAATAGCCCTGACGGTTACTTTCACTCTGTCGCCGACCAGGCTGACCACTTCGTTTTTGGAAGATTTGGGAACCAATTTCACCCTGAGATAAACGCCGCCTTTGGCTTTTTCACAGCATAATAATTCTCGCATTCAGGATTTCCATTTAATCGCCTTAAATGGAAAATATGCTAGTCTTTTATTTGTTATTATGCAAGAACTCCGCTTCGTAATATAAAATCGCGCCGTTGCGAAGCGACATTTTTCTGTACAATTCCTTAGCTTCTTTCTATAGTAATTAAGTTAATTGTAATATTTATTGGAGGTAATTCCATGTCGCGTTTTCTATTGGGTGCGTTCATACTACTAAGTGGATGCGTTTCCGTAAACGATGCAAGAACTCCTCAGCAAAAAAATCTAAATCCCCAAGCCTTTGAAACCATATCTTCTCCGGCGGACGATTTCATATCAGATCTGGACATGGATGAATTTTTGGAAGACGAAATCGATAAGGATCCGCCAATTCATGAAAATTTTTACAAGCTCATCTCCATTTCAGTCACGGAAAATATGAAAATGCGGGAAGTTCTCACCCAAATGGCCGATTTGGCGGGCGTTAATATTTTCATTGTGCAGGATGTGGAGGGCGGCATATCCTTTTCGGCTAAAAATCGACCGTTTCTGGACATTCTTAAAGATATTTGCTCCGGCGCCGGTCTAAAATACGCCATTGATGGAAATTCGGTAAAAATAGAAATAGATACGCCTATGCTAAAAATTTATAACATCCAATTTTTAAATATTCAGCGCGACGCCCAAAGTTCCGTTTCGGTTTCAACGAATATTTTCATGAATCAATCCATAGGCGGCAAGGGAAACGTAGTAACCCCGACGACTGGATCAACCAACAACGGATCCAATAGTTTGGTGGTCGGAGTAACAAAAAATGATTTCTGGACCGAGCTGGAATCGTCCATAAAAACAATCATTGGAGAAGGCGACGGCTCTTACATGTCGGTGCACAGACAGGGAGGATTGGCGACCGTCTATACCACCCAAAGCAAACACAACGAGGTGCAAAAATATCTCCGCCTACTTAAAGACGCTTCGGAATCGCAAGTGCTGATCGAAGCGAAAATTCTAGAAGTTAATCTAAACGACGAATATAGAAACGGCGTCAACTGGAATATATTGCGCGACGGCGGAGCAAAATTAGAAAAAGTTTTCTCCAACAGAGACGGACTTCTTTCTTTCGGCATAGATAGAGCGGAGTTAAACGTAGTCGCCGGATTGATTGAAAAATTTGGAGCAGTTAAAACTCTATCAAGTCCAAGAATTACTGTTCTCAATAATCAGTCGGCCATATTGAAGGTCGCCCAGAACGAAGTAATTTACATTCCTGAATTACATAGGCAATACGCGACGGTGTCCGATAATCGCAGTACGGATTTTCTATCGACCACGATTCATACCATTCCGATTGGATTGATAATGTCTGTTTTACCTTCTGTGGACAAGAAAAATAACACCATTCTGTTGAATCTACGGCCAACTATTTCTCGAATTAAAAGCTATAAGGAAGTGCCGTTTTTCTATCAGACTACTTCTTCTTCCGGAAACATATTTGGCAACGGAGTCCAGAGTCATAAAGTCCCCATTGTGGACATAAGAGAACTGGATTCTGTGCTAAAACTCGATTCTGGACAGATAGTCGTGATGGGCGGACTAATGCAGGAGTCGTCCAGCAACAGTCGGGACGGATTGCCAGGATTTCAGGAGGCGGATTTCATAGCCGGAAGCAACGAAAAATCAACCAATATTACGGAGTTGGTCATCTTTCTGAAGGCGACAATTTTACGCAAGAAAAATAGAGCCCATCATGAAGCAGATAGAAAAATCTACGACGCGTTTGCTAATGATCCAAGACCATTGAAGTTTAAAAAATGATGAAATTCTCCAATAGAAACAAAGGGTTTTCCCTCATCGAAATTGCAATAGCCGTCGTGGTCATCGGGCTAATTGCCGGCTTTGCTTTGAAGGGACGAGAGCTTATTAATTCCGCAAAATTAAGATCCGTTGCCGATCAGATAAACACATTCAGGGCGGCCGTCCAGGGATTTGTAGACAAATACGGAGCGTTGCCAGGAGATTTTACCGCCGCGCGGGAAATGATCGACGATTCATTGGAGAACGGACCTGGAAATGGAGTAATATCATCAACGGAAGACGCTAAACGATTTTGGCGGCATTTGGCGGCGGCGGATTTGATCAACTTGGAATTAATCAACGGATACCCCGTCAGTAAAGTCGGCGGATATTACACGGCGTCATCTGAAATTCCGAATCATTCGGGCATATGGATAGTACTGTGCAAAAGTACCGTCGACAATCACAATTTCGTAGGAATTTTGTCGCCGGAAGAGTCGTATTCCATCGATAAAAATAACGACACTGGAAATCCAACAACCGGAGAAATTCGGGCCATAAAATCATCAGCGGCGACGGGAGAATGTTTCATTGGTTCAAAATATAATTTCAAAAATAAAAACAAAGATTGCGTGCTTCTATTCAGAATTTGGTAAAGCGCGTCGGCGAAACGGATCAATTTTACTAGAAATAGCAATTGCAATGTCCATTATTAGCATAATTTCCGGATTTATCATAACCAAAACCGTCTCCGCCGGCAAAATAATGCGAGCGCAGATCACGAAAAGCAATATAGAAACGACGGCCGTCGCCTTGGCGGCTTTTCTCGCCAACCAAAATAGATTGCCTAGACCGTCGTTTGACGACGATGGACGAGAAAGTTTGGAATCCGGAACTAATTTATTCAATTTCGTGGGAAAAGTTCCTTATCATTCCCTAGGAATATCGGCCAAAATCGCCCTAGACGGAAATGGGAAACCGTTAATTTATATGGTAGAGCCCAAACTCGCCGGTAATTTTCAAAGCATATACGAAAGAGGCATGGACAACTATTTTTGCAGCGGAATTTTCAGTCCCTCCATCGTTATAAATAATATCGAAGACCCATCGCCGGACGTAATTGCATTTGCAATCGACGTCCATGACAATCCTCCAGTCATAACGGAAAAAATCAACGTTAGAATTTCCTCCAACACCAGTTGGTTTTCACGGGATAGACTGTTGATGCAATATCTAAAAAATCGTCCTTGCAAAAGTGAAATAAAACCGACGACGGAAAACTCCAACGGAGCCGAGCAATTTAATTTCTAGCGACTTAATATTCTAAAAAAGCAATTTGTTAACGACGCTATGTTTTGCTAGAATGCACGCAGGACAGTTGGGCATTCAGGATTGCAAATCCGGTCAGGTTCGGAAGAAAGCAGCCGTAGCGAACACCGAGTGGGTCGACTGTCTCCTTTTTAGAAAAAGAGAAATTATGAACGCCTATATCCCGTTGGCAACAAAATACAGACCTCAGAGATTTAGCGACGTCATTGGACAGGACATGACGCTTAAAATAATCACCAGAGGCATACAGAAAAATAGACTGGGGCAATCTTTGCTGTTTTCCGGTACTCGCGGCATTGGAAAAACCACAATTGCGAGGATTGTGGCAAAGGCGTTTCGCTGCGAAAATCACACCGAAGACGATCCAGAACCTTGTTGTAGATGCGAATCATGTCTGAATTTTGCCAAAGGCAACCAAATCGACGTCATAGAAATAGACGCCGCCAGCAACACCAGCGTCGACGACGTACGGGAAATAATAGAATCCAGTAAATATAGACCAACCATTGGAAAGTTCAAAATTTTCATCATCGACGAGGTGCATATGCTTTCCAAAAGCGCGTTTAACGCTCTTTTGAAAACACTGGAAGAGCCTCCGCCGCATGTCAAATTTTTATTTGCGACGACTGAAACATACAAAATTCCCGAAACAATAATGTCCCGCGTACTAAAATTTGATCTAAAAAGAATAGACGTGGATCTGATCGCTCAATATTTATCGTCGGTGTGCAATCAGGAAAAGATCGCGGCCAACGCGGAGGCGCTCGCCCTTATCGCAAGAGCGGCGGACGGTTCTATACGAGATAGTCTTTCCATTTTGGATCAGGCGATTAACATATCCGAAAATAACGAGTTATCGCTTCAAAACGTTAAGGATATGCTGAATATTTCCGACGACGATGATCTAATTGATTTGTTAAATTTAATTTTTTCCGCCGATATAAAATCGACCGTAAAAAAATACAGGGAAATTATCAAAAATAACGTCTCCTGCGGAAAAATTATCAATGCGCTAATGGATTATATCCACGCGTTAACCTGCATAAAAACCAACGTGCCTACGCTGGAGTCTATTGTATCTGAGGATTTATTGCCGAAATTAAAAAAGCTGTCGGAGAAAATCTCGCTGGCCTCCGCATCAAAAATCTGGCAGATGCTAGTAAAAGGAATGGAGGAGCTAAAATTCTGCGAACGTCCCGAAATAGTGTTGGAAATGATTTTAATCCGCATCGCCTACGCCTCAGAATTACCGGATCTACAGGAATTGATTAAAAATATCTCCCAAAATACGGAACAACCGCTTTTAAAAAATGAAAATACGTCACATACGCATAACGGCGAAAAATCCGAATCTTTGGTCGATACGGCTCTAAAAATGTTTTCGAACGCCAAAATAGAAGAAATTTGAAAGGATACATGAAATGAATAACTTTAATCAACTGATGAAGCAGGCTCAACAAATGCAGGCTAAGCTCATGGAAGCTCAAAATAAAATGAACGAAATGGAAATAACCGGAACTTCCGGAGGAGGCATGGTAACGATTGTCATCAACGGCAAGGGCG
>JAISMI010000042.1 GCA_031276835.1 Holosporaceae bacterium
ATGGGACACGTCGATCACGGGAAAACGTCGTTGCTCGACGCCCTAAGAAAAACTGACGTCGCTTTGACCGAAGCCGGAGGCATCACCCAGTGCATCGGAGCATATCAGGTCACCATGAGCGACGGTCGAAAAATCACTTTCATCGATACTCCAGGACACGCGGCATTTACGGAAATGAGATCGCGGGGAGCAAACGTTACGGACGTCGTCGTACTGGTGGTTGCCGCCGACGATAGCGTGAAGGATCAAACAATTGAAGCCATAAATCATGCCAAAGCCGCCGGAGTTCCCATAGTCGTCGCCATTAATAAAATAGATAAACATGGAGCTAAGCCGGATAACGTAAGAAAAGATCTTCTCAATCATGAAATAGTTGTCGAATCTTTTGGCGGAGAGGTCATGGATGTGGAAATTTCCGCCAAAACTGGATTGAATTTGGAGAAATTGGAAGAAATAATTTTGCTGCAGGCGGAAGTCCTGGATCTTAAAGCCAATCCCAACAGAGAAGCGGAAGGTATCGTCATCGAATCCAAAGTGGAAAAGGGGCTCGGCCCAGTGGCCACCGTTCTCATTAATAAAGGAACTCTCAACGCCGGAGATATTTTCGTTTCCGGAACGGTGTTTGGTCGCGTCAGAGCCATAAAAAATCACCGCGGAGAAAATCTTAGGGAAATAACTCCTGGAACTCCAGGCGAAATCATAGGATTTAACGGTCCTACTGCGCCAGGCGACGATTTTGTGGTGGTCGAAAACGAAAACAAAGCCAGAGAAATTGCCGGTTATCGGGATCGAAAAAAGAGAGAACAGGCCTGGGTTGTGTCTTCTCGCAATACGGCTGAGCAAATGTTCTCCAAGCTAGAGGCAAACGAAAAATTGCAGATGCTGTCGGTGATTGTAAAGGCGGACGTTCAAGGATCCTCCGAGGCCATTTGCTCCTGCCTAAAAAAATTCTCCAACGACGAGGTTTCAATTAAAATTATTCATTCGGGAATTGGCGAAATTACCGAAAACGACGTTTCTCTGGCCAACGCCTCTAAAGCGCTAATCATTGGATTTAATGTGCGCTCTAATATGCAGGCTCGCGAACAGATATCCCGAGATAAAATTCAGGTAAAATACTACTCCATAATTTACGATCTCATAGACGACGTAAAAGCCTTGTTATCAGGAATGTTAACGCCGAACGTCAAGGAAAATACTTTGGGAACCGCCGAAGTCAGAAAAATTTTCGACGTCTCCAAGTTCGGAAGAATTGCCGGATGTATGATCATCGACGGACTTGTAAAACGCGGAACAAAAGCAAGACTGATGCGGGACGGCGTCGTCGTCTACGCCGGAGAAATAAAATCCGTCAGAAGGAATAAAGACGACGTGAAAGAAGTCAAATCCGGATTCGAATGCGGTATTTCCCTAGAAAATTATAATGATATTCATCCAGGCGACTTTATAGAATGCTTCGAACTAGAGGAAGTTGCGCGACAGCTATAGTAATATGTCAATAAAAAATAGCGGTAGGCAAAGTCGAGTCGCGGCCGAAATAAAAAAAGTACTCTCCGAATTCCTGCTACATAGCTCTAGAGTGGATTACGAAGGGATTAATCCGGCTTTCATATCAATCACGGACGTTACCATTAGTTCTTGTCTTCAGCATGCGAAAATCTATATCGCCTCCATATCGCAAGACGTCGCCGACGACGATTGTTTAGAATTTTTCCAAAAACACGCCGCGCATTTGAGGCGTCATTTGGGATCGACAATTCATCTGAAATTTGTTCCGGATCTAAAATTTTTCATGGACGATTCGTTCGACTATGCAAAAAAAATCGAGTCCTTGCTTCTATATGAAAAGAGAACGCCGCCCGACGAATAGATTTTTATCCTAGGCGTGGAAACGTCACCAAAGGCTCGTCTGTTTCCGGAAATTATTTCTTTCGCATACTTCATTATAGAAATCGTATTTTTTTCTTAGACTCCAGATCTTTTGGCGAAAATTTTCCTGATAATCTTTATCGACGTAGCTTCCTCTATAAAGCGGTTTGATTTTTTCAAGAAGTTTGGGAAAAAGTTTTTGGACGTATGTAAAAAAGACCTGTTTGGTATTCCCCCGCAGATGCAGCGTTTGCGGAATGATGCTTTTGGCTCCGTTTTCTTTGGAAAGTTTGAAAATGGCGGCCAGATTTTCGACATTATCCGTAAGATATGGGATTATCGGCATCATAAGGACTCCCGTATAGATTCCGCGATCGTTTAGCCGACTCAACATCTGCAATCGATCGACGGTCGAAGAAGAAAACGGTTCTATTCTTTCTCGTATCGACTCGTCGATGGCGGACGCCGACACGCGCACCTCGACTCGAGCAACTTTGTTCAATTCCTCCAAAAGATCGATATCGCGCAGCAATAACGTCGATTTAGTCGTAATTATCATTCCGTTTCGGCGCCGAATGAAAGTTTCTATAACTTTTGGCATAAGAACGTATTCCTTTTCCAAAGGTTGATAGGCGTCCGTCACTCCGCAGACGTTTACTAGATCGTCGCTCCATGATTGCTTGATAAAATCAGAGTCCAACGCGTCGGAGATATTCGTTTTCACAAAAATATCGTCAAAAAAATGGTCCGTATCCAGGTATTTGTGAGAATATTGCGCAAAACAATAAATACATCGATGTCCGCATCCGCGATAAATGTTTAAGTCCCAATTGGTCGCAAATGCTCTATCATGATAATGTAAAGCAGTCTTGCAGGTTATTTCTTTTACGGACATGTTTCAGAATAATATTCTTTTTTCCATAATATATTTCAATCGGCGAAAAAACAACGCTCCGCTTTTTATCTCTTGAAAAATTATGACATAAAGTTATATGCTAATTTCATGACGGTTACCCAAATAATTGACGAAATAAAAAATATCTCCTCCGAAAAATACGCCGCATTTGTCCGAAAAATGATTCAATCGGAAACAGGATACGGCAAAGGCGACGTTGTTTTGGGATGCAAAACTCCAGATTTGCGAAAAATTGCAAAAAAGTATCAAGACGCAATTTCCATGGATGATCTTTTAAAATTACTTCAATCCCAATACCATGAAGTAAGAATCTTATCTCTAATTATTATGAGACATAAATTTCAAAATGAAAATCTGCAAAAAAATATTGTAAAAATGTATTTGGATAACGCTGGATTCATAAACAATTGGGATTTGGTAGACATATCTGCGCGTCATATCGTCGGTTCATATTTCAGTCATGACGACGATATTTTCGAGCAACTATCCAATTCTCCGGATCTGTGGGAAAACAGAATCGCCGTAGTTGCGACCCACGCCTTCATAGGGCAAAATTACTTCGATTTAACTTTGCGACTGTGCAAAAAATTCATGACTCATAAGCATCATCTAATACATAAGGCATGCGGATGGATGCTGCGGGAAATCGGCAAAAAAAACGAGAACGTTCTGGCGGATTTTCTCAGGGAAAATCATTCCCATATGCCACGAATCATGCTTTCCTACGCCAAAGAAAGACTACATCCGCAAAAAGTTGAATTTTTGCGACACGATTTACGACGTTATATATCCGACGTTCCATAAAGAATTTTATTTTTTGCCGACCATTCCGGATCTATTGCGTAGTGCGGAGTGGGTATTTCGCGTTTGTTATATCCGGTTATGTCCACGCTGAAAATTTTCTCTCTTTTGGCGTAGTCCTGATGTGAAAACATGATCACCCGTCCGTTGGGAGACCAGGTTGGTCCTTCCACCAAATGTCCGGACGCCAACATTCTTTCTCCGGATCCGTCCGGATGTATTATTCCGATGTAGAATCCGCTGCCGCCAAACTTTGTGAAGGCTATCCAATCGTTTCTTGGAGACCAAACCGGCGTAGCGTATCTTCCATTGGAGAAAGACAATCTTCTTATATTTGATCCGTCGGCGTCCATGATATAAAGTTGCTGATTCCCGCCGCGGTCGGAGTTAAATACTATGTATCGACCGTCCGGAGAATAGCAAGGGGACGTGTCTATGCATCTTCCCTTGGTGAGACGCGTTAAATGCCTGGTTACGAGATCAAAAGTATAAATGGAAGAAGATCCGCGATGGGATAAACTAAATATCAACAAATTTCCGCCAGGGGAATATCTAGGCGCGTAGGTCATGCCGTCGAAATGAGCAATGAGTTCCGTTCTTTTAGAGGTCAAATCATACCGATATACGCTGGCGGAAATCGGAACTCGGCGGCCGTTTACAATTTTCTCCCGATACGAAAAAAATGAAAATTCCCTTCCGTTGGGAGAAAATCGCGGCGTCAGCACTATGGTATCCCCATTGGTGAGAAATTTGTGATCGTAGCCGTCCTGATCCATGATGGCCAGTCGATATGTCTTTTTTCCCCGCGATTGTTTTTGTACGGCGACGTACAGTATTTTTGTGTCAAAGTAACCGACTTCTCCGGTGACCCTTTCATAGATGCTGTTGGATACCAAATGGGCAAGTTTTCTCCATTCTTTTATATCTCCGGAGGCGGAAAACGTCCCAACCGGAGTTTCGGATAAAACATCATAGAGAACAAACGACGCCAATAGTCGGCCGGAATCGATTTTTAGCTCCGCATTCACCAAATATTGGGCGTTTATGATCTTCCACAGCGGAAATGTCGGCCTCTGATTTACCCCTTTTAGAAGCTGCATAAACGCGCCTTCAGAAATCAGACGAAATAAAAATGTTCCCTGTAGATCGTTGCCGACTACTTTGGAAAAATTGTCCTTTATATCGCCGCCGAAATCAAAAAAATTCAGAGCGACGCTAACCGGTCTCATCACTCCTTTATTGACGTTCACCACGACCTCCGCCTCGCACAAAAATGCGAACGCAACCAACCAAATGAAAACTATCCTTTTTATGAAATTAACCATCATGTCTTTTCAATGCCTCTTTAACGTTGAATCGCAAAACAAAATTTCTAAACAATTCGATTTTGTTTTTTGATATCTTCAGCGGACTGGCTTCTAATACCGCCCTGCGGGCGCTGTCGGCGGCCGCTCTGAAAATATAATCCGTTGCGTATCTTTTTTCATCTAAAATTTTTACGCTCGACGAAATTACTTCGCCATTTTCCCGCAATTCTATACGCATTTCAATTATAATATTTTCGGCGTCGCGGACTCCGGACGGAACCCCCCAATGCGGATATATTTGGGAACTTACTGCCTCCGCGTCGGCGTCCGTTAGACTGTTCCCTAATCCGAAACTGCCCGCTCCGCTTCCTTTCGTACCTTTGCCGGCCGTTCTTTTAAGATCGTTGATGCTGCCGTTGAGCATTTGATCGAAGGCTTTGTTTTTATTTCTTTTGGAAATAGCTTTTTCGGCTATTTCTAGCATTTTTTTGCGATTTTTTTCGCGGATTTTTTTCTTTTCCGCGCTTTTAATGGTTTCCATTATGATTTTTCGATCTCTTTTTCTAGGTTTTTTCTTCACTTCGGGAATCGGATTTTTTTCATCTCTGGAGCCCAATTCTTCTCTTGGCGTAGATTCTTCAGCATCCGTTTCAGATAATTCCTGATCGCCGACGGCGTCGATCTGCTTGACGGGTTTTTCTTCATCCACGACTTCTTCCTGCTTCTCCTGCGACGCCTGATTTTCCTGTGAAGGCTGCAGATCCTCTTTCTCTTTAGTCGGCGTAGGCGCCGGAGTTGGCTCTTTTGGCTCTTCAGGTATCGACTCGGTAATGCCCTCTTCCGACGGAGTTTCATCCGACTGCTTGGCCTCTTCAACGGAATTCGCCTCGTCCGAAGGTTGAATTAGCCGACGCTCTTCCCGAATATCTTGATTGACGAGAATGTCCCTCAGTTCGCCTTCGCCGGCAATTTCAATG
>JAISMI010000086.1 GCA_031276835.1 Holosporaceae bacterium
TAGGTCGTTCATTTCACTTTCGGTCATTTCTTCTGCGAATTTAGCGGATATTTCGTCAAATTCATCCAATATCGCTCTTGACTCGCGTAGCGGCGCCATTATATTTTCGTAAACGGTGGCGTTGCTATCCAATTCCGGTTCCTGCGGCAGATAACCGACGGTCGCTCCCTTTGCCAGCCACGCTTCGCCGTTGAAATCCTGATCTATTCCGGCCATGATCTTGAGCAAAGTGGATTTTCCAGAGCCGTTTCTGCCGATAATTCCAATTTTGGCGTTCGGGTAAAAGGAGAGCCACGCGTCCTTTAGGATTTGTTTCCCTTCCGGATAAACTTTGGACATGCCCTTCATGACGTAAATATACTGATAAGATGCCATTTTTCTAATACTCTATTGCAATAGAGGTCGTCGTAAAATTTTCCGCTACGCCGGTACCTCTTTTATTTTTAATAATTTTGCTTTTTTCAATTCTTCTATGTTTCTACAGCCGATGCAGAACATTGCGGTTTTTATTTCCAATTTTAAAGATTCCACAAAATTCTCACATTCGGAACGGGAAATCATGATTTTTTGTAGGAAATCCGAGGCGTTTCCGCACAAGTCGGCTCCGAGAGCCATCGCCTTGGCAACGTCCACTCCGGTTCTTACGCCGCCGCTGGCGACGACTTTCATTTTCCGTGGAATGGCGGCAATTGACTCCAAACAGCGGACGGTTGAATTGCCCCAATCGGAGAAATTTTTCGATGCATTGCGGACGACAATATCGCTTGAACGCTGACTTTCCAAATTCGACCAAGAAATAGTTCCGGCGCCGGCGACCTCTATTCCATAAACTCCGGCGTTCTGCAATTTTTTGGCTACCGACGCTGAAATTCCATATCCAACTTCTTTGATTAGCAGCGGATATTCCATGGACGAGCAGATTTTTTCTATTTTTTTCAAAAGATTGGAAAAATTAGTGTTTCCTTCTGTTTGAAAAACCTCCTGCAGCGGATTTAAATGCAAAATCAAAGCGTCCGCTTCAATCATTTCGACCGCCCGCTTGCATTGATCAACCGAGTAGCCATAATTTAACTGAACCGCTCCGAAATTTGCAAATAATAATATGTTGGGCGCGTATCGACGAATTTGAAAAGATTCTTCGAGAGAATCGTTTTCAAAGGCAATTCGTTGACTTCCAACAGCCATTCCCAGGCCAAAATCGTTGGCGATTCCCGCCAAATTTCTGCCGACTTTTTCTCCTATGACGCCGCCGGTTATGGATGAAATTATCAGCGGCAAATTCAGACGGCGACCTAAAAAATTTACGGAAGCGTCCGCGTCGGCGAAATCCATTTCCGGCAGCGCGTTATGTTCAAAACGATAGCTGCCGAATCCTGGATCTATAACAGACCTACTATTCTCTCCGCAGGCCAAAAAAATATGGTCTTTCTTCCTTTGTAATATTTCATTCAAAATGAACGTCCTTTACCTTTTTCTCAATTTCCGAGTCAAATATAAGAACTCCAAGATCGCTGGATTGCATTTTACGAAATCTATTTAGCAGATCCGATATTTTAGCCTCCTCTTTTATCTGCTGATTGATGAAGCTGGTTAAAAAACAATACGTTTCGTGATCTTTTTCTAGATTGGCGAATTCACAGATCCCATTGATTTGGGACGTCGTTTTTTGCTCGTTTCTCTGTATTTCTTCGAAAATATGAAGAGGGGCTCTCCATTCCTGTTTAGGGGCCGGAATCGGCAGCCATTTTATCTTTGAGCTGCGTTCCTGCATGTGTCCAAAAATTTTCAGAGCGCGACGACGTCTTTCCTCCGACTGCAGCATCGTCCAACTGGCGCATCCGTTCAATCCCATGTCTTTTAAAACGCTAGACATGGCAATATATAGATATGAAGACGCTAACTCTTCCGTTATCTGCTTATTTAGGGCGTCATAAACCCTCTTTCCAATACTAATTCCCACTGCAACACTCCATTACCAAAAATATATAATAAATGATAATATTAAAAGAAAACGAAAACAACAAATTACTTTGATCTAAATGTAATTCGCCCTTTAGTGAAGTCATAGGTGGTCATTTCGACGTTTACTTTATCTCCGGCCAGAACTCGTATTCTGTTTTTTTTCATTCTCCCAGAGGTGTGGGCCAAAATCACGTGATCATTTTCCAACTTTACCCGAAACATTGCATTCGGCAATACCTCTATAACTTCGCCCGAAAATTCTATTAAATCCTCTTTTGCCATAAAAACTCCATGAGAAAGCTTGCAAGCGTACCTTATTTTTTACCTTTTTGCAATGCGAAACGGAATCGTTAACCATAAAAAATAAGGCGGTTTTGCAACCGCCTTATATGTTTTGACAATATCTTTAGGATATTATGCGCCGATCTTTATGTTATGAGAGACCAAAACGCGTACGGTAAGTCCTCCGTCTTTAGTCCGGAACTCCGTCGTTCCCAAATGATCCGTAGAGGAGGTCTTTTTACCAAATCTCCACTCGGCTTCAGCTCTGGCGGTCATGGTTTTTCCAAACGGCTTTTCAAAACCCAACGCGATTATTGGACGAATAGACGATTTTTTGATTTCTGTTGTATCGAAAACCTGACCGGTGGCCAATAATTTTTCCTGATAATAATACTTGGCTTTTGTATAAGCTCCGCCAAATTTCACATAACTCAAAATTTTTGTATTACAATCAACAAAGCCTACTCTAAAGGCAAGAGACGGTATAAGCCCATTGCGAGATAAATTAACGTCATAATATCTATTTCCTCCTTGAATAACAGATGCTTTATCATAGGCGTTATACTCGGCTTTTGGACCAAAATCTAACCCTGCTTCGATACCAACATAGGCCTGACCTCTTATTTTCTTTCCAAAACCAGCTATCAAAGCTCCATTAAGATGAGTCCGACGATCGTTTATCTCACCCTCTTTGGCTCGGTTATTGGCCGTATAATCGGACCTGAATCCATCGTCTATGGCGCTGATACCCAAACCAAAATAGGCGCCCTCATAGGCGGAATGTTGCTCGACGACTGGAGCTCCCTCATGGCTTGGAACAACTTCTTCCGTTGCGTTAACCATAAAAAAAGATCCCGCTAAAAACGCAGAAAACATAATTTTCTTCATTACTTTTCTCCTAATCAATAAAATGCATACCGTCACCATGACGACACGCTCCCCGACGCCGCCGCAATAAAACGGCGCGTCGAAAGAAAATATAAATATTGAATTAAAATTCACATATTTATAAAATCTGAATTAAGGATACATATTTTGAGCAATGGCGTCCATATTTTATATCGCATTCAATGTTTATAGTGATAAAACTGCAACTGTTATTTTTAATATTTTCTGAAAAATCAATATTTATCGGAGCATCCGGATGGCGACATACAATTGGATTTTTGGCTAAAATAATCTCCGGATTTATTTGTAAATTTATAAGTATTACCAAAAGATTTTTTAATAGTTTGCGAATTATTCCCAAATAATTTTATTTTATATTCTCTTTCTTCCGTATGCCGGGCCGCCGAATGGGATTTCTGCGGACTTGAAGTTTTATAGATGTAACTATTGCCGGCGTTTATGGGTAGACGTATGTTTTTCACCGTATATATTCTTGGGGATGAATAAAAATCACGGGATTTCCGGCGCCTGTAGGATGATTTTCCTCGTTTTTTCTTTTTATGGTCTTGGGCCTTCTCTTTGTTTTCGGACGAGCTTTCGGTTTTAAGGTTTAGAGCCTTGCTTATGCCGTTTAATTGATTTTTTATTTCGCTCAATTGCTTACTTAGAGCGTGATTTTTTAGTAACTCCACAGTTTTCGGATCTCTATTTGGCTTGTTGACGTGTTTATTTATTTTTAGAAGACTATCGACTATGGATTTCACGTGATCTTTTGTATCGATTTCGCTTGTCGCCAACTGGATTTTTTCTTCTTTTCCGTCGTTCGATTCTTCCTGATTTTCGCTTTCTTCCGACGAACTTTCAATTTCATCATCTTCTTCGGCAAAAACGTAGTTTTGAAAATCGCAAACGATTCCCGTCAATAACAGATAAAAGATATAAAACAATAACCTATTCATGTCATAATTATTTCATAAATATGCTACTATTTGATTAATTTTAAAGACAATTTTATACTCATCGGGCCAAAATTACATTTTTTAGCGACTCGCAATTAGTTATCAACAAAAATTGTGGATAACTCTGTGGATAATCCTCCCAACTAGATATAAAAAATGCAGATTTTCATATGGTTATATTTATCTGCTAGTTTTTTAATCACCCGACTATTTTATTGTTTTTATTGCATTTTTCATGTTTGTGGGGAATTGCCTTTGTAATTTCGCAGTTTTTTTAGCAAATAATCCAACGACTGTGTATTTTTTGAAAAATTTTCTGCTATCTTTGTAAGATGGAGCCGTTGTCAATTTCGTTTTCCACAATAAGATCCATATTTGATTCCTAAAGGGGCGCATTTTTAAAAAGTACTTTCTTAAGTGTTGAATAAAAAAAATAGTTGTAGTAATATCTATTTCCTAAACTACGGTGTTATCGTGACTAACGTATTGAGTTGCTTTTTTCCTACTACGATTGTCTTGGTGGATGATAGCATTTCTTTTCTTGATAGTTTGACCGAAGCAATTTCTGTGCCAAACGTTACTTTAGTGAAATTTACCAGTCCTTCCGAGGCGTTATCCTATATAAATGAAGTCAGCGGCATAAATCGACTCGATTACTCCGATTTGACTAGGGGAGGGGAGGAAGGAACCTCCGACTGGAAATCAATCCTGTTGAATATAAATTGCCTGCATCGGGAAATTTACGACATGGATAGATTTTCAAGAATCTCGACGGTTGTTGTCGATTATTCAATGCCTGGCATGAAAGGCGTCGAACTTTGCTCTAATATAGATGATAAAAATATACAAAAGGTGCTGTTGACCGGCGTTGCGGATGAAAAAATAGCCATAGACGCTTTTAATGGCGGATATATCAATCGATTTGTGAAAAAAGGAGTCGACGATTTCGAATTGGAAGTGGCTGAAAATATAGATAAGTCCATTTATCAATATTTTAAGGCTTATACGGACGACATATCCAAGCATTTATCGGTTTACGACAAAACCCATCTGAAGGATCCTATTTTTGCAAATTTCTTTTTCAATACCTGCTTAAGCAGAACTTATGTGGAATATTATATGCTGGACACTTTTGGCGGATATTTATTCTTGAATTCTAAGGGGCAGCCAAGTCTGCTAAGCGTTTTGACGGAATATGAAATGAGTCGAATAGTGGACATAGGGATAGAATCCGGAGAAATATCCAACGACGTTCTAGAGGGATTGAAATCCAGAGAATATATGCTAGTTTCCCACGACCGATCCGGACAATTGCCGCCAATTAGCGAATGGGGAAATTATTTGAAACCGGCTCGCCGATTAGAAGGATATCAGACCTATTATTTTTCGTTTGCCGGCGCCGAATCTTTAGATTTAGATTTTGACGATATAAAAAGTTTCGATCAATTTCAAAAAGACGCCCTATAGGGACGGGCGGTACTTTTATAAATTCAATTCATTAAACGATTTTATAATTTTTTGCGACTAATATTTTGCAAAAAGGGATTGATTATTTGTCGATAATACAATTACAGACAATTTGCCGTTTATTTTTAATACGTAATTTACGGCTTGATATTGAACTTGATTATATTGCATAATTGTTCGCATATTATTAATCGGATTTGAAGTAATAATGCTAGCGTCGTTTATATTTGTAACGGGCGGAGTGATGTCCTCTCTTGGAAAGGGTATAGCTGCAGCCAGCATAGGGGCGCTTTTGCAGGATCGCGGCTATTCCGTCAGAATGAAAAAGTTGGATCCCTATATCAATATAGATCCCGGGACGATGAGTCCCTATAAGCACGGAGAAGTGTTCGTTATGGGAGACGGCTGCGAGGCGGATCTTGACTTCGGCCATTATGAAAGATTCACAGATATAAAATGCTCCGCAAACGATTCTCTTACGACCGGACAGGTGTACAAAAAAGTCCTGTCTAAAGAGAGAAGAGGAGATTATTTGGGATCGGATGTTCAGGTCATTCCCCACATCACCGACGAGATCAAAAAATTCATAGTGGACGGCCATGAAAAGGTCGATTTTACCATATGCGAAATAGGCGGAACCGTTGGCGACATCGAGGGATTGCCCTACATAGAGGCCATTCGCCAGTTAATCATAGAAATTGGAAAGGCCAAGTCCGTATGCGTGCATTTAACGTATCTGCCCTATATGAAATTGACCGAAGAGTTAAAAACAAAGCCGACTCAGCACTCCGTAAAACAATTGCAAAGTATGGGAGTTCAACCGGACATAATTCTCTGCAGAAGCGAAAAGGAAATAAACGACGAAGTGAAATCTAAACTTTCGATGTTCTGCAATGTGAAAAAAGACAACGTGGTGTCCGGACTGGACGCGGAAAATATATATCTTATTCCAAATAGATATCATTTAGCCGGCTTAGATAGGCAAATTTGCGATCATTTTGGCGTTTTAAACTCAAAATCCGAAGATGAAACCGAGAAAAGAATAGTTCAAAGATGGGTTTCTCTGGAGCATGCGATTTTATCTCCGTCGAAATCCACAAAAATCGCCATTGTCGGTAAATATATTAAAATGAAAGACGCGTATATTTCTCTGTCTCAAGCTATAATCCATGGAGGTTTTGCCAACGACGCTAGGGTCGAAGTAGAATGGGTGGACGCCAGAGAGGATTTCGAAAAAATTATAAGTAAATTGCGGGAAGTCTCAGGCGTATTGGTTCCTGGAGGTTTCGATTCCGCCGGCGCGGAGGGGAAAATCGCATCTATACAATTTGCGCGAGAAAATAAGATCCCATTTTTAGGCATATGTCTCGGTTTGCAATTGGCCGTCGTCGAGCTATGCCGAAATGTCGCCGGAGTAAAAAATGCGACAAGCAGAGAGTTTTCCGACGATGGCGAAATGGTTATCGATTTCATGAATAATTGGGAAATGAACGGGGTTACCGAGTCGAGAAGTAGATCCGGAAATAAAGGCGGAACAATGCGATTGGGCAATTATCGCTGCAAAATAGCCGAAGGGACGCTCGTCCACAAGATCTACGGAGCGTCGGACGTAATAGAACGTCATCGACACCGTTTCGAGGTGAATATAAAAAAATACGGAGACATTTTTCAAAAAGCGTCCATTGTGTTTTCGGGAATGTCCGCAGACGGTACGTTGCCGGAAATATTGGAGCTTACGGATCATCCATTTTTTATAGCAACTCAAGCCCATCCGGAGTTTAGATCGCGACCGTTTGCTCCTCATCCGCTGTTTAGAGCTTTTGTGAAGGCGGCAATTGGTCTTCGTCGTTGATTGAAATATTGGAACTTACGGATTGTTAGTTTTTCATGACAACTCAAGCCCATCCGGAATTTAGATCGCGACCGTTTGCTCCTCGTCCGCTGTTTAGAGCTTTTGTGAAGGCGGCAATTGGTCTTCGTCGTTGATGAAAATGTTGGAGCTTACGGATCATCCGTTTTTTATGACAACTCAAGCCCATCTGGAGTTTAGATCGCGACCGTTTGCTTCTCGTCCGCTGTTTAGAGCTTTTGCAGGGGCGGAAATTAATATGTTGAATCTAAAATAAATTCGCCTGCGAAGGGCGTGGACTGACTTTTAATTTACCGTCTGCGAAAACTAAATTTAATGTGGAATGATTCGCCGCCTCTTGGGCGGAAGCGATCGGAGCAGATTTCTCCGACTCGACAAAGGCGAACCCTTTTCTGAGGATTTTCACGTACGAGTTGGATTCAATGGAGCCGGCGGCGATCAAAAAGCTGTTTTTGCTTCTTTCAAATTCGCTAAAAAAAGAAAAACGTAATTTTTGCCAGACGGTATTTATATTTTCTTTTATAACCGGTTGAGGAATTGCGATTTTCGCCAAGCGTATTTTTTTATGCGCGAGAAAATTTCTCGTTTCGGATGCGACTCTGTCGAAAATCCAATCTGTTCGTTGAATTTTTTCTGAAATAATTCCTTGAATATTAAGGATTTTATTTGAACGTAAAAATAATTTTTTTCTTTCCAAATAGGAGGCTATGACGATGTTCAATTGGGAAAATATCCTATTTAGGTCCGCTTGCAATTTTATTTTTTCCGGCACTACGAACTCCGCCGCCGCCGTCGGGGTCGGAGCCCTAAGATCTGCGGCGTAATCTATTAGCGTGACGTCGGTTTCGTGTCCAATGGCGGAGATTATTGGAATTTTGCTTTTGGCGACCGCCCGCGCGATATTTTCTTCATTGAAGGGCATGAGATCTTCAAAACTTCCTCCTCCGCGGGCGACGATCAGCACGTCCGGTCTTTTATTTTCTGGAAGGGAATTCATTCCTTCTATGGCTTTGACTATTTGCTCGCTCGCTTCTACTCCTTGCACTAAAACAGGCCACAGTAAAATTTCCCGCGGAAACCGCTGTCGAATTCTGTGCAGCATATCTTTAATGACGGCGCCGGTTGGAGAGGTAATAATTCCGATCAGTTTCGGCAATTTGGGAATGAATTTCTTTTTCGATGGATCAAAAAGCCCTTCTGCCTCTAATTTTTTCTTCCGTTCCTCAAGCAATTTAAGGAGTTCTCCGACGCCGGCCAGCTCGAATTGTTCCACAATAAATTGATACTTTGATTTCATGGGATAGGTGCTCACCTGTCCAACGCATCTTATTTCAACGCCGTTTTCTAATTTGATTTTTTGCTTTTGGGCGACTCCCTTCCAACAGACAGCGTCGATGACGGCGTCGGCGTCTTTGAGTGAAAAATACAAATGTCCGGAAGCGGGAATCGTCAGGGCGCTAACTTCCGCTTTCAGTTGAATATTATCGAAATTTTGCTCGATTGATCTTTTTATTAGCGCAGAAAGTCTTGATACAGTATATTCTTCCATTTGAAATTCCTATCTTATCCATAATATCAAACTTTCCTAATTTACTTCAACTATGATAGCATACGGATATCGATGGGGAGATTTCAATTGTTCGATTCTTTTTCGAATAAAATTTCTGGAATTTTTGAAAAATTGCGCCGGAGCGGAATTTTGAAGGAATCGGATATCGACGACGCGCTGCGCGAGATTAGAATTGCTCTTCTGGAGGCGGACGTATCCCTGACGGTTGCGAAACGATTTATTGCGGAAATAAAAGAAAAAGCTATTGGACAAAATGTGATTAAATCCGTTTCTCCTAGCCAAATGGCGACGAAAATAGTTCATGATCATCTCGTAGAATTGCTGGGAAAACCCGCTTCTGCGGAGATCTGCAAAAAGCCGTACAGAATAATGCTGGTGGGATTACAAGGAGCCGGCAAAACGTCGACCGCCGGAAAATTAGCTAAGTTTTTCTCAAAAAAAGGTAAAAAAATCGTAACCGCGTCGACGGATATATATCGTCCGGCCGCCATTGAACAGTTGAAAACGTTGTCCCAGGCAATTGACGGAGTCGTCTTTGCCCAATCGGAGGAGGGCGGCAATTGGTCGTTTGAAGAAATATGCAAGCTGGCCTTAAAAACTGAAAAAAATGAAAATTCCGACATTTTAATTCTCGATACGGCGGGGCGTCTTCACATCGACGAGGTGAAAATGAACGAGCTTAAGGATATTCAGAAAATTATTCGTCCGGACGAAATAATTCTTG
>JAISMI010000032.1 GCA_031276835.1 Holosporaceae bacterium
AAGCGCGGCGGATATTCGAGATATAAGCGTCGACGTGTCTGCGTTGCCAAAAGTTCACGGATCGGCCGTATTTCAGCGGGGAGAAACTCAAGCCATAGTCATTGCTACTCTTGGCACAGCTCAGGATGAGCAATTGATTGACGCTCTCGCCGGAGAATACAAAGAAAGATTTTTACTACACTATAATTTTCCTCCATTTTCAGTGGGCGAAATAGGACGTCTCGGGACTCCTGGAAGACGGGAAATTGGACACGGAAAATTGGCCTGGCGCGCCATTAGTCAAGTGCTGCCGTCGAAGGAGGATTTTCCATATTCCCTCAGGGTTGTGTCGGAAATTTTGTCCTGCAATGGATCGTCGTCCATGGCGACGGTTTGCGGCGCCTCTTTGGCGTTAATGGACGCTGGAGTTCCCCTGAAAAGCGCCGTTGCCGGCGTCGCCATGGGACTGATTATAGAAGACGAAAAATATGAAATTCTCAGCGATATCATGGGCGAAGAAGATCACCTGGGCGATATGGATTTCAAAGTCGCCGGAACCGAACAGGGGATTACGGCTCTGCAAATGGACGTTAAAGTAGCCGGCGTTACGTTCGAAATTATAGAAAAAGCCATGAAACAGGCGAAAACGGGACGTTTGCACATTTTGAAGGAAATGTCCAAAGGATTAAAAACCCACCGTGCAGAATTAAATGAAAATGCGCCGAAAATGACCAGTATCGTCATTCCAAAAGATAAAATCCGCGAGGTCATAGGATCTGGAGGAAAGGTAATTCGCGAAATTATTGAGAAAACTGGAGCAAAAATAGATATAGACGACGACGGAAACGTAACTGTGGCGGCTCAAAATACCGCCTCCATGGAGGACGCCTTAAGCTGGATAAAAAGCATCGCTCTGGATCCGATCTGTGGCGAGATCTATTGTGGAAAAGTCATAAAGATTATGGATTTTGGAGCCTTCGTGAGATTTTTTGGATCAAAGGAAGGTCTTGTGCACATCAGCGAAATGTCGAATAAGCGAGTTGAAAAAGTTACGGACGTCATGAATGAAGGCGACGAAGTAGAAGTCAAATTCTTGGGTTACGATAATAAAGGTCGCACAAGATTAACCATGAAAATTACGTCGGAATAAAATAAAAATAGCGACGATTTTCGTCGCTATTTGGACGAATTTTTCGTCGTTTTCCGTAGTATATCTTCGATTTTGCGTAGTCTATCTTCTATCGGAGCGAAGCGGTCGTCGGAATTTGCCTGATCGGCAGTCACCGATTGTATGGCGTCGACTATCAATCCAAAGAACAAATTCAACACCGTAAACGTCATGACGGCGAGAAATATTACAAAAAATATGTAGGAATACGGATGATAGGTCATTACCTTCGTCAATACGTCTCCAACTCCCTCTCCGATCATCATTAGAAATAGAGTATAGATGCTTTTGGAAAACGAACCGAACAAATCTGGATTGGTTTTTGCAAATAAATCATAGGCCGCTATAGAGGATAGATAAAACATAAATAGCATCAGCGCGCCAACGTGCAAAATGCCTGGCAGCGCATGCAATATGGAATCCGCAATTAATCTAAAATATTTGGACATGGCAAGGACTTCCGACACACGAAGTAATCGCAGAACTCTAACCACTGCAATACCGCTGCTTTCTGCAATAATCGAGGCTCCTATCACCAAGGCGTCAAATACGTTCCATCCGTTTCGAAAAAATTTCAATCCGCTGCCAAATAATCTTAATACAATTTCCACGACAAACATGGCGCAAATGACCTTTTCCAGTAGACATATTATGGTTCCGTATTGTTGCATTATGTTGTCGAGCGTTTTCAGTCCAATAATTATAGAGTATAGCAACATGAAAGCGCCGCTTATTTTATGCAGAAGCTCATGCTCCATAAAATACTCGAGATTTTTAATGGTTTTAATTTTCATTTTTTGCTCTCCAATTAGCGTTTCTTTCGTTCATTATGCGTCTCATATCTTTATAAAAAGTGAATTTTTGACGCAAAATGGCGAGATTTATAAATTCCATTGCGTTAATAATTTGTTAATTGATAACCGATATGCTCGAAGGCGTTTAGCTGGAGTTCAAAATGGCGTTCGTCGAAGGAGAAGCCTTCCGAAAAATAGATATTATCCATAACAAGGATAGCGGAAGACTGTTTATTTTCTTTTTTATCGCCGCGTTATTGGGATACGCCGCCATTTTGACCTCAAGCTGCCCATACAACGACGACTACATCAGATATGTCATAAATCATAGTTGTGCTGGGAACGTTTGCGAAAGCGGCAGATACGCAATTCCAATTTTAGAGTATATAATGTTTCTTTCCCATATGGTTTGCGATGCAACTCCTCTCACTCAGATAGTATCCTGTCTAGCTTTAGCGTTTACAGCCACGATATGCGTTAATATTTTTTGCTCAAAAATCGATGCGTTTTGCGGGTTATTTTTCGCCAATGTCGTTATAAATCCGTACATGATTGAAAACATGATCTTTCGATTCGACAACATGCTTATGATTTTAGCTTTGCTATGCGTCGCGTTGGCGGCCTATTTGTCCGTCTGCGGAGATTCTCGTAACGTTTGGCCGCAGACGGCGCTTTTGCTGGGAAGTTTATTGCTATATCAAGCGGCGTTATCAGCATATTTTATCGTATTTTTGTATCTACTCATGGAAGACGTTTCTCGGGGAAAAAAATTCTCCGCATGTTGGGAATCGACGCGCGGACGGATATATACCATGGCGTACACGGCCATTTTATATTTGCCGATAGCTTATAATATTAACTACGCCAAGCGAGGACAGAAATTATATGACGTAAGTTTTTCTTTGGATTATCTGAACGTTATCATGGGAAGAATATGTTGCTATTTTGAAAATATATACAATCATTGGGGACATACCCATATCGGTCTGATAGTTTCTGTATTCGTCGTGGGATTTATCGTTTCTTTTTTAGCGGAGACGTGGAAAAATAAATCGAGTTATTTGGATTACATTTTTCGTTGTATTTTTTTGATCGCGCTAATGTTTGTTTTTTCGCTTGCTCCGATTGGCGTTACCGTTTTTTTAAATCACGCCGGCGCCGGAGTGGGAAAAGTCGCGCCTCGAATAATTTACACATTTGGTATGACGATTGCCGTTATACTCTACAAGTCTTCGTTTCTATTCAAAAAGATATATTTTCTAAGATCGCTATACAAAATATTTGCGGCGATATTATTTATTTGGAATTTGGTTTTTGGAAATGTCGTTGGTAATTTGCTAAATCAAAAATGCATAATTCAAAATAGCGTTTCAAAGGATATAGCCGACGATTTGTATACCATAAAGAAAACCTACGAAATTTTAGGGGTCAAAATCATAAACGGCGATACCGTTGTGTGCAACGCCATGGTGAATTTCATACAAGAATATCCGTTTTTAAAACTAATATTGACCAATCCGTGGGAGGGACCAATTTTTAGCGATATATTGCTAAAGTATAATGGTAGATTCTTTCCCCGCGTTCAAAAAGGCTATCCCGAGGATAAAAAAGGCGCGAAAAAAATTCGCGATCGCATGTGGTACGATCTTTATTTACTGAAGAATACCCTGATTATAGATATGAAGGATCAACCATTATTGCTCAACTCGGAAAAGTAATTTACTTCTTCTCCGAATTTGCGGATTATTTTTGCTGCGGTTAACCTATTGCGAAACCAAGTCGATTGTTTTTTTACATATGATTTTGTTTTCAAATGCATTCTCTCGACGCATTCGGAAAAGGATGTTTTTTTGTTTAGAAAATCGACTATTTCTCGATAGCCGATGACGTTGCACAGAGGTCCGTCGTAATTTGGGTTATTTTCAACGAAAAATTTTACTTCGTCGACAACGCCGTTTTGTATCATTTCTTTTATGCGGGCTAGACATCTTTGGTTGAGCTTATCGCGTTGAGGAAGTAGCGCAATCGTCGATATTTTTCGACCGTCGTTTTTTTCTTTCCACCAGCTGGAAAGCGGTATGCCGGTGTACGCGGCGACTTCGTATGCCCGCAGAATTCTTTGACTATTGTTTTTGTGCAAAGTTTTGCATAATTCCGGATCCAGAACCGTCAGTTGCTGGAAAAATTCGTCTCTGCCGAGCCGTTGAAATATTTTCAGAACTTTCTCCCGAAAACTATGAGGGATTTCCGGAATATTGGAAATACCGTATAGCAAAGCCTCGATGTAAAAACCTGTTCCTCCGCAAACTACGGCGATTTTATTTTTCTTGTGAAGTTGGTTGATGGTTTTTTGAGCCAAGTTCAGCCAAACTCCGACCGATGAAGCCTCCTGAGGCGATAATACGCCGTATAAGCGGTGTCGCGCCTGTTTTAAAGAGTTTTCAGATGGAAAAGCCGTCAAAATTTTCAATTCGCCGTACATCTGAGCGCTGTCGGCGTTAATAATTTCAGCGTCAAGATCAAAATTATCTCGCAACCATCGAACGTACTTTATCGCCAGATCAGATTTTCCCGAAGCGGTCGGTCCGGTTATAATTATGTCGCGCGCCGCTTTAGTAATCATGATCGGAGGCGACCCCAAATCATTTGGTTTTTAATCCGTTTTTTAATCCCTGCTGTAGTTTTTCCACAGCGGATTTAAGCGCGGGAGCGTAGGACTTTGTTTTTTCCGTTCCTCCTTCGGCCGTCGGATTAAATTCCATGACCACGTAGTCCGATTTGCGAATTTGTGGATCGAAAATATAGAAAGCCAGCTCTTTGCTTTTTTTTATGTCGGCGTTGGCGGACAATTTCTTCAATTCCGCCTTCAAACCGGCTACGGCGGTAACGTTAGTTTGGTTGACCATGAGGATTACGTTGCCAATGGAAATATCGTTTCCCTGCAAACTGCCAATATAGGAAATCATTACTCCGTTAATACTTTCCGGAATATCGAAACTTTTTCGCAGATTCGGCGTTATTTCCGTCACTCCTATGTCGACTCCGTCGAGTTTCTCATAGGGGATTTTTTCGGAAACGTCGTTTGTTTTCCAAGAAACGTCTTCGTCGTTGCGGATTCCCACCATGACGCTAAGTTTCATGCCAATTCTGTTTCTCATAATTTGAATTGGAATCACCTTACCAATTGGAAGACCGTTTAACATAAATTCTAGATTAGTATTTTCAGAAATTACCTCGTCGTTTAGGGAGATTAAAATATCTCCGGTCTGAATTCCGGCTACGGCAGCCGGCGAATTGAGATCGACTTTTGTTATGACGCATCCGCTCTGTTTTCCTAATCCCAATGCGCGAGCGGCCTTTTTTCCTAACGGAGATACGGAAATTCCGAGCCAACTGCGTTGCATTTTCCCATAGTCTTTTAGTTCTTTGATGACTTTTTTCAACGTATTGGAAGGAATTGCAAAATTAATTCCGGTATTATGCATACCGTCGGAAAAGAAAACCGTGATCATGCCGACCACTTCCGCGTTATAGGAGAAAAGAGGGCCTCCTGAGTTGCCGTAATTTACGGCCGCGTCCGTTTGTAGATAATAAACCAAGTCTCCGCCGGCGCCTAATTCGGCAATTTGGTTGGATAGATTCCTTCCTTTGCAGGAAACAATACCGGACGTAACGGTTTTTCCAAAACCAAACGGATTTCCAATGGCAATCACTGGATCTCCCACTTCGGCCTTGTCGGAATCGGCAAATTGAACGAACGGCAATTTTGTATCGGCGTCTATTTTTAACAGCGCTATGTCGGAACGCTCGTCTTTTCCTATAATTTTAGCCATGTACTCGCTGCCGTCGTGTAGGACTATTTTTATTTTGTCCACAGAATTAATCACGTGACAATTGGTGACGATGTATCCGTTTTCGTCAATGATAAATCCGGTGCCGTCGGAGGATTCTTTTCTGTCGGTTCCCCTGTACTCGTCTGAAATTTTATCGCTCACGATGACGTCCACAACGGTGTTTATGAGGTGCGGAATTCCTCCTTTGACCGCAACGCCAGGGACTCCGGACGCATGCGCTTCCAATGTACAAAAAACAATTAATAGTAGAATTTTCACAGCCCGCTCCCCTTCATTGCGTCAAAAAATTCGCCTTTTGGAGAGATTACAAACGTGGAATTTTTAGAATTAAACGCCGCGCGATACGCCTCCAGCGATTGAAAGAAACTAAAGAAGGCTTTGTCCTTAGAAAACGCCTCGGTGTATATTTTATTCGCCTCCAATTCTCCTTCGGCGATTAAAATCTGTACTTTTGTGTTTGCTTCGGAAATAGCGATGGCATTTTCCCTATCCGCGGTGGATTTTATGACTTGAGCCATTTCAATTCCCTTGGCGCGGAGTTCACGGGCCTCCCTTTCTCTTTCGCTCATCATGCGTTTACAGATAGCTTCGCTGTTTTGCGGAGGCAGATCGGTTTTGCGAATTCTTACGTCGACTACGTTTATTCCAAATCCTTTGGCCGCTCTATTGACCTCGTCGCGTATTTTATTCATGGCGGAGATTCTGGCGTCGGAAAGCAGAGACGATAACTCAACTCCTCCCAGCACGCTACTCAAACTTCCTAAAACGACGGGATTCAATCTATTCAGTACGCCGTTTTCGCTGCCGACCGCCTGATAGAATTTTAGCGGATCCGTGATGACGTATCGTCCAAACGCGTCCACCATGATGCGTCTCTTATCTCCGAGAGTGATTTCCAAAGCGGATAACTCGACGCTAAGCAATCTTTTATCGAAAATAGCGATCGTTTCCAAAATTGGGATCTTAAAGTGCAGTCCGGAAGTTTTTATGACTCTGACCGGCTCGCCCAATCGAGTAACCACCACCTGTTCTATTTGATTTACCGTAAACATCGATCCGCCGAAAACGAAAAATGCGACGAATAGCGCGGTAATCAGATAGGATGTATGTTTTTTGCTCATTTTGGATCCTCCACTTTGCCATTTATCGTTTTATTTAGCTCGGTTAGGGGAAGATAGGGCACCGATTTCACATCGCTGTCAATTACGATTTTTGGCGCGTCTTTGTATATGTCTCTCATGGTTTCTATATACAAGCGTTTAGAAACAATATCCGGAGCAAGTTTATACTGGGAAGAGGTGGATGTAAATCTCGCTACGGCTCCGCGGGCGGTTTCTATGATGGAACGCTTGGTGGCTTCCCCGTTGTTGAGCTTTTCGGCAATGAGACCGCGAGTTCTTGCGCGCGTGTCTCGGGCGTAGGCCTCGGCTTTGTTTTTTTCACTTTGCTGTTCCGCCTGAGCCCGCTCCACATCTCTAAAAGAATCTATTACCGATACGGGAGGCTCGACGCGTTGCAGTTCGACGCGCACAATTTCTATTCCCATTCTATACTCGTCCATCATTGTCTGTAGACTCTCTCTTGCTTTCCTCTGAATCTCTCCTCTTCCCTCCGTTTGCACGTAGGTGAACGGAGTTTGTCCTACTATTTCGCGCATCACGCTTTCTGCAACCGCCTTTACCGTAATTTCCGGAGCTTTCGCGTTAAATAAATAGTCTTCGACGCCGTCGTTTTTGATTTTCCAAAGGACGCTAAAACTTATGTTGGCGAGATTGGAATCTCCCGTGAGAACTAAACTTTCCTCTTGCTGATTTCTGAAAAATGATCCGACGTCTATTTGGTTAACTTTAGTAACTTTCTGCAGAACAACGCTTTCAAACGGATAGGGCAAAATATATTGCAGACCTGGTCCGACGGTGCGCACCCATTTTCCAAACCGCAAAACGACTCCGCGCTGATCATGTTGAACCTGATAAAATCCAGACGCCAAATACAGCGCGCAAATGGCCGCCGCGACTAAATATACGCCTCCTAATTTGGGCGCGTTATTTCCGCCGCCCCAATGGTTCATATTCTTTTTTAGTTTTTTTATGAAATCGAAAAAAACATTATCGTCGGAGCTCTTTCTTTTCCATGGATCATCTTCGTTTTCCCATGGATTTTTCGAAGACATGTAACACCTCTACGTAAAGCCGCAATAGCTTATCAAATTTTCAACAACATGAACATACTTTTCCGGTAAAACTCGAAAAAGGACCCTAGCTTACTCAAATTTTCAACATGATTGTCCAGTCCAATGTATCTTCCTTGTGGTTGCTGCCCTTTAATTGTACGTATATTATAACGTCGTCGATGGAATATATATTGTACCATAGTCGCGATTTTAGCATGATTCTATTTGGAGGAATCTGCTTCCGCGTGCCGATCATAGAATTCGACATATTCATGCCGTACGTATGCAATCCTAATATGTTATATAGCGCCATGTCCCAGCATTCGGGCATAATTTGATTGCACAAGGGATAAAGTCTAGAGAAATTCTTCATGGCGGGCGTACGTACGTTTCCGTCGATGAACAGCGTCCTAAGATTGCCATATTTGGCTTTTATTTTAAAAATATCCTTCGATAGATCATAGAATACATTGTCTTGCAATATGCGTTGGGCGTGCATTAGATTGCCGACGGAATTGACAAATCCAATATTCCAAAGACAAAAGCAGGATAAAAAAATCCTGTATATTTTTTGCGCGGCGGCGCGCTTTCCAATAAATAGATAGTTTTTATAAAGTACGGCGGAAATTAAAATTCCAAATGCATACAAAGTCCTAGGTCTAATTTCTCTACAGGTTGTATGCCAGGATAAATTTAGGGGCGTATCCACTCCGAGCGGGCTAATACAAAATATGCATAAGGCGATTAATATCATTACAATTCTCAATATGGCGATCGCTCTGCGTTGAGTCTGTTTAAGAACGTCAATCGCAAAGGATATGGAAAAAATTATGAAAATCAGAGCAAATATTATGCCAACGGCGTTGCAGGACCAATTCACAAATAATCCATGGAAATACAGAGCGACATTTTGCGCAATATTGTTAGCTATTTCGCTTACGTTGCGGGGAATAGTTCCTAACAATCTTGTGGAATCAAATATTGTTGTCATAATGATGAGGGGCGCATAGGCTAAAACTGCGCAAAGGAGCGAATAAAACCAATGGCGCATTTCGGAAATCGCTTGAGAAAGAGGTTGATTTCTCGCAAGATTCGCCAGAAGCGCATAGGCGCATATCACGCAGTAGGCGGACAGGGCGGCCTGATATAGAAGTAAACTTAACAGCAGTAAAATTATTTGCGTCGGTAGCCATTGTCGCCATTTTCCATCGTCCGATGGAAGATCGTTTGTGGAGATATTCTTATATTGATCGTCGGAATATTTTTTTATACTTGCCAGATAGGCCGATAAAACGGCGCACAGCATGGCGAGCGTCATAAAGGGGTTGTCGAACCGAAATATCATGTTTTCGACGAGATATGGATTCACCGCCATTGGCGTAAAGCACAGAAGCGTCCATCGATCATTTTTTAAAGTCCAGTCGTCGACGTTTGAAACGTTTTTGAATATGCTCTGGCAGATTGTTGCCGTACAAGCGAGAAACGCGCATGATAGAATCGTTGAAAATGGAGCGACGTCATAGGCCATTGTCGAAAAAAATAAGAGTATTTCCAGCAGAAGCGCGGCAGATCTGCCGGCGTATATGCCGACGGGATAATTAGACAAATATCTACAGTGGTCGTCTTTATAGGCTGAAAACGACGTCATAATCGAAAGATATCCGCAAATGGCGATCAGGAGGAAAAATAAAAAAGCCTTAATAAGATGTTTTTTGTTTGCGATTGGTAGGATATCTATAAAATTCTTATACATAACAACCTGACATAACTACTTACTCTAGCACAAATTGCGACAAATTAAACGCTAATTAATCAATAATTTTGCATTGTTGCCCGCATAAAACCCTTCGTCGGATATAAAAACGCAAAAATGTCGAGTAAAAATTGAAAAATTGGCCGCGCCTCATGAGAAACAATAAAGTTAACTAAAATTCAATATTTTTATGGGAAAATATCAACAGTGGTTGGATGAATTATGTGCCCATTAGGAATCAGATTGTCTTTTGGAAGAACAAAAAAGGAGCATAGCGACAATCGTGACGCCCTGTTAATCGAGAATTTTTTACCGAAAACTCCATCTTTTTTAGATAAAATTTGTTTTGAGTATAAATTTGTCAAGACGTTGCTAATCGCGCTGTTGGCGACGTTATGTTTTTGGGCGGAAACGCCGGAAAAAGCATTCGCCGCCGTAAATACTCAAGAATCTGGGTCTACGCAAAAATCTACGTCGACGACGTCCGTTGGCTCGGCCGACGCTTCTACAATATCTGACAAAACGTCTGAATCTCCATCAGGAACGGAAAAATCTTCTTTCCGGAAGCAAAGAATTGAATTTAACGTCGGCGGATTAGAAAATATTTCGTTTTCCGCTTCCCGTATGTCTTCGGGACGTAAACGAAAAGAAAGCATGCGCCGAAGGGTAATTTTTGACGTCGATGTTGCCGATATTTTTAACTCCTCGGATCCGGATGAAGAAAACGCGGACGACGATGAAGAATCGGAAGGAGAAGAATCAGAGGAGGAAGAATCGGGAGACGAGGAAGAAGAC
>JAISMI010000071.1 GCA_031276835.1 Holosporaceae bacterium
GAGAACTATAATGAAATTTTTAATATGCGGCGATATTGTCGGGCGATCGGGCAGAGAAGCGATTTTCCGCTACCTTCCAATTTTGAAAAGGAATCTGTCGATCGATTTCATCATACTAAACGTCGACAACGCCACTCATGGTTTCGGCGTAAATTCGGAGATGGCGCGCCAATTTCTAGAAATCGGAGCAGACGTTCTAACCGGAGGAAATCATTTGTTCGATCAAAAGGAGACCGTCGGATTCTTGGAAAAGGAAAAGAGATTGCTGCGCCCCGCTAACATGTCAAACATAGTTCCTGGAAACGGCGTACTGGAGACCGTTTTACAGGATGGTCGAAAAATTATAGTCGTTCACCTAATAGGACAAATAAATATGCCGATAATCGGCGAAAATCCGTTTTATTTCATGGATCAACTTCTGCAAAAATACCAAATCGGAAAAAATGCGCAGGCGATCGTTGTGGATTTCCACGCCGAGGTGACTTCAGAAAAAAATGCGTTGGGGCATTACCTAGACGGACGCGTTTCCGCGGTGGTCGGAACCCATACCCATATCCCAACCGCCGACGAAAGAATCCTCGAGCGCGGAACGGCCTTTCAAACGGACGTAGGAATGTGCGGAGACTATAACTCCGTAATAGGAATGCAGAAAACGATTGTGGAAAAGTTTGTTAAAGGATATTCCCGCCAGAAATTATCTCCGGCATCCGGTAGGGCGACATTATGCGGAGTTCTAATCGATACGGACGACAAAACAGGCCTCGCCGCATCCATAGAATCCATCAGAATCGACGGAAGCCTACATGGAAGCGCAATTTCAATTAATCTTTACTAACAAATTCTTTCCGCCGTCCGTAGATTTTCCCTTCAATTATCGATAAAAAAGAATATTTTTTGGGAAAAGCAATTTCGCATCAAAAACTATTGACGACCGTTTTAGACTAATTCTTTGAGTTCGTATAATATTTCAAGGGCGTTCTTGGGAGACACGTTGTTTATGTCGACGGCGTTTAATTTTTGTTTTATTTTAGAATCCTGAGCGTAGCAAAATTCTATTTGCTCTGGTATTTCTGGAATAAAAGCGAAAGAATCTCTGGCCTCTTTGGATTCGAAGTTCCTTAGAAGCTCGGTCGCTCTTTTTATCACAGATTTTGGCACTCCGGCGATGCTGGCCACGTGAATACCGTAGGACTTATCGGCGATTCCATCAATAATTTTATGATAGAAAATCACCTCCCCATTCCATTCTTGAACTTTTAGGGTTTTGCACTGCACATTTTCAAGGGAATCTTGCAACGCCGTAAGTTCGCGATAGTGGGTGGCAAACAGAACGCGACATTTGTTAACTTTGTAGAGATTTTCTATCACGGCCCAGGCTATGGAAAGACCGTCGTAGGTGGACGTGCCGCGGCCCACTTCGTCCAATATCACAAAAGATTTTTCCGTCGCCTGATTAAGAATCGTTGCCGTTTCTATCATCTCCACCATAAAAGTGGAACGTCCTCGGGCGATGTCGTCGGAAGCTCCGATTCGCGAAAATAATCGATCCACAATCCCTATGACGGCCTTTGCGGCCGGAATATAACTGCCGATCTGAGCGAGAATTATTATTAGAGCATTTTGACGAAGATAGGTGCTTTTTCCGGCCATATTGGGCCCAGTAAGCAAACAAATTTTCGAATCGACGGTTAAATCGCAATCGTTATGGGTAAAATCCTTAACGCGAAGATCCAAAACCGGATGTTTCCCACCTTCTATTTTCAATATTGGATCCGATGAAATTTCCGGTCTTGTGTAACCGCGTTCCAAAGCTATATGGGCAAAATTTGTATGAATGTCCAGAAGAGACAGCATCTTCACGGCATAGGCAATATCTTCATGAAATTTTAAAATTTCCCCTATGATTTCATCGTATAATTTTCTTTCCAGACAACTCCATTCTTCCAGCGCATCGGTTAATTTCGATTGAATTGAGATCAATTCCTCGGTGGTATATCTCGCGCCGTTTACTAGAGTTTGGCGATGCATGAATTTTCCGGTGATTTTACTTTTTTGCGAAAGCGGAACTTCCACATACCATCCCAAGATAGCGTTATTTCTTATTTTTAACGCGCCAATTCCAGTCTCGGCAATATATTTTTGTTGTAAATCTGCGATTAGTTCCTCGTGATGGTTTTTTAGATGTTTTAGTTCGTCCAACTGTCTGGAATATCCGTCGGCAATAATTCCGATTGCGCCGCTGGCCGCCGGTAATTTATCAATCAAAGCCCGATCTAGTAAATTCAACAGCTCGTAAAAATCTTTTAGTTTTTCAACGCGATACTCCCCTTCGTCCGGAACCTCCGCGCCCTTAAGCACAGCCTTCAGACCGACAATTACTCTGAAAGATTCCCGAATATCTCCGACGTCGCGGGGAGAAAATTTATTGAACTTGATTCGACCTATGGATCTTTCAAAATCCGGACATCCGCCAAGAGAGTCGCGAACTAATCTCATGAGTTTTTCATTCCTGACGAAAAATTCAACGCAATTCATCCGTTTTTCCAACAAATTTTTATCCACCAGCGGCATCGATATTCTAGCCGCAAGAGCTCGCGATCCAAACGGCGTTTGAGTTCGATCGATGGTTCCCAGCAAACTGTACTCGTATTCCCCTCGACACGAAGTCGTTATCTCCAAACTCTTACTGGTGGACGGATCTATGATCAAATAATCGCATAGAAACGTCTTTTTCGGAGTCGGCAAACTGGAAAAATTATCCCGCTGAGTTATTAGCAGATATTCCAAAACAGCGCCGCAGGAAGACATTTCGTTGCTCAATTTTATTCCGAAGCCGTCAAGCGTTTTGACCTTAAAATATCTCTCCAACCTCTCTTTTTCAATGGATGGATTAAATTTAGAATCCGGCAAAGCCGTCACTGCGGCGTCGCTGACCGACGAGACAAATTTCATGAATTCAGACTTTTCTAAGCGGAACGGAATCAATATTTCCTTTGGTCGATACATCTCTAGAATAGAGGAAAATTCCTCATATAAACACGTATTTACAAAAAAATCCTCGGTAGAAATGTCAATGGCGGCGAAACTGACGGTCTTAACTTTGCCTGTTTTCCCGCAGACGTCCGCAACAATGGACATTAGAAAATTATTCTTATTGGAATTCAGCAGACTTTCTTCAATTATGGTGCCGGCGGTTAAAATTCTCGTAACGTCTCTTTTCACAACGGCCTTATAGCCGCGTTTTTTCGCCTCTTGAGGATCCTCAATCTGATCGCATATGGCCACTTTCTGGCCGTATTTCACTAAGCGTCCCACATAGACGTCCAAAGTGGCGACCGGAACTCCGCACATGGGCACGTCCTCATTTAAATGTTTCCCACGATGAGTTAGCGCAATATTCAATATCGATGAAGCAATCTGGGCGTCTTCAAAAAATAACTCATAGAAATCTCCCATGCGAAACAACAGTAAACATCCTGGATATTGAGATTTAAAAGTCAAATATTGCGACATAGCAGGCGTCGCGTCCTTTATGGCGCTATAAAATAAAGAATTATCTTCCATGACCGTAACCCGCGTATTATATGCCGATAATAATACAATTTTGAGTCGTTTCAAGCCAACTCTATAGAGATAGAACGAATTTTTTAAATAATTCTGCGTAGATTGATCAAATGAAAGACAATGGGAAACATCTGAAAATTTCTATTTGACTGTGTATTCACAAATCTTGAAATTAAAATTATCTGGTAATGAAGAAAAACTTGGTTTAGAATCAGCCAAATAATTCATGGGAGATTCAAACGGTGGCCGATGAAATTAATGCAATTATTGAAGAAATCAATGAAGAAATTAAAAATGATCAACTGTTGGCCTTCTTCAAAAAACATAAAAATGCAATTTTAGGCGCCTCGGCGGTTATAGCGGCGAGCATATTGGCGTATTCTTCGTGGTATTCCCGCAGAAATCAGCAGATGGCGGAAATTACCAACGCCCTTGTGGACGTGCTGCAGTCTCCAGCTTCAAAAAATCATGCGATGATGGATGGATTAATTGAAGACGCTCCGGCGCAACTATATCCTCTTCTTACCGTCGTAAAACTTGGAAGAAAATTACACGATTTTAGCGATATGGAGGAAAGTTCCAAGGCTCTTCTTGCATTGACCCAAAGACGCGGCGTAGACATTGTATGGAAGGATCTGGCCGTCATAATATACGCCTCCTATCGCCTAAAACCGGTCGAAGAATTGATAAAACTATTAGAGCCGCTCGCCGGCGACGAAAGGCCGTTTCGTTTCACGGCCATGGAATTACTGGCTATGAATTACGAAAACAGCGGAAATCATGAAAAAGCTCTGGAGTATCTGGAAAAAATCATCAACTCCAAAGAATCCCCTAAAACGCTAAAAAAAAGAGTTTCGATGTTGCTGGATCATTTAAAAAATAATCGGGAGAAAAAATAATGTCGGGAAAAAAGTCAGTTGCATTTATTGCGGCGGCGATCGTTTTGGCCGGATGCTCGCCCAAAGAATCATTGAAAGGAACCAGGGAAAATTTAATACTTTCGGAGCCGGATGAAGACGGAATCGCTTTGGACGGAGACAATAGTCCGTTAACAATTGATCCTTCAGAGGAAAATTCAGAATTTGTTCAGCCGCATTTTAATGTTTCCCATTGCTACCCTCCTTTGAAATTTGCATTTTCACCAACTGAACTTTGGAGTAAACAGCTTGATTTTGAAGCGACAAAATCCATCAAAACGACCGCGGCTCCCATTGTGGCCGAAGGAAAAGCGTTCTGCATAGACGCCGCCGGAATCGTCTACGCTCTCGATAAAAACACGGGGAAAGAATTATGGAAAATCAGCCTTACAGTCGCCCAAAAAGATGGTCAAATTGGCGGCGCCATCGCCTACGATAAGGGTCGCCTCATTGTAACGTCAAGCTTTGCCGAAGGATTCTGCCTGAACGCGACGAATGGAAAAATTCTATGGAGAATAAAATTGCCGGCCGCCTGTAAGGGCGACGGCATTACGATTCACGATGGAAAAGCTTTCATCATGTGCGGCAACAGCAGTTTGCAGGTAATCAACATCGACGACGGCAAAGTCGTCTGGTCCCATTCCGGAATGATTACGGACGCGGCATTTATCGGAAGCTCGTGTCCGGCCATCGATAATGGAGTGGTTTACCTCGCCTACCCGTCCGGAGAGATTTTCGCTCTGTTGGAAGAAACTGGCGCCGTCGTTTGGGACGGAATGCTGTCTAAATTTTCCCTAACTAACGCGGCCAGAGCATTTTCACATCCGCGAGCCTGTCCGGTTATAAAAGACGGAATCGTATACTTTGTGGCCGCCAATGAACAAACTGCGGCGTTCGACGCCAAAACCGGAAAATTAATATGGAAAAGCGACCACGGCGGCGTACAAACTCCGCTCGTAAGCGGAAATTGTATCTTTGTGCTAAATTCGCAGTCAGAACTAATCTGCCTAAATAAAAATACCGGAAAAAAACGTTGGTCCGTAAAAATTTCCAATGACAAAGACGAAATTTTCAATTGGTGCGGCGCGCTACTCATAAAAGATTACGTTGCAGCTATTACTCCCGCCGGATACATGACGTTCGTTTCGGTTTACGACGGCAAAATAAAAAAAATTATCGAAATGGACTACAATGAAGACGGCGTCTCGGTAAATCCAGTAATCGCCAACGGTATAATGTACGTTCTAATGAATTGCGGAAAAATTGTGGCTTATAAATGAAAATTGCCATAATAGGAAAGCCCAACGCGGGTAAATCGACTCTATTTAATAGGTTGATTGGACGGAAGTCTGCGATTGTCGGGGACGTTCCTGGAATCACTCGCGATCGTAAATTTGCGGCCGCAAATCTATGCGGTCTGGAATTTTGGCTTTTGGATACCCCAGGCGTCGATCCTTTTGCTAAAGATTCGTTGGCAGTTTCCATGAACGAGCAATCTCTTTCTGCAATTACAGAATCCGACATGATATTTTTCGTCGTCGACGCAACGGACGACCTAGCCGAATATGACAAAGCCGTCGCTTCTTGGATAAGAAACGCTTTTAAAAAAATTGGGAATCGTCCCGTAATTCTAATTAAAAACAAATCCGAGGGAAAAATACCGCTGCAAAATTTTGAAGTCCTAGGTTTTGGAGAGGGAATTTCCGTGTCGGCCGAACATAATTTGGGAATGGATGAAATTTATTCGGAGCTGTCCAAATACGACTTAAAAGATAACGATATTCCCAAAGATAACCCTGAAATAGCCGTAAAAGTGGCAATAATTGGACGTCCCAACGTTGGGAAATCAACCCTGATCAACGCCATAATAGGAGAGGAACGACTGCTTACTGGAGATCAATCCGGCATTACCAGAGATTCAATATCTCTAGATTGGAAATTCAAAAACCGCCGCATTTCCCTTATAGATACCGCCGGCCAGCGGAAAAAATCCAAAGTCGAAGAAAAAATCGAGGGAATTTCCGTCGTCGACGCCTGGAAACATATTCGACAGGCAAACGTTGTCGTGGTTCTGATGGACATACAAAATCCATTTGAAAAACAGGATTTAACCATCGCGAGAAAGGCTTTTGACGAGGGCAAAATTATTATATTTGCGCTGAATAAAAGCGATACGGTCGATAATCCGGACGAGATTTTAAAGTCAATCGAAAAAAGAGCCGCAAAAGAATTTGCCCAACTGCCGGAAGTTCCATGTCTACTTGTGTCGGCGAAGGAGAAAAAGGGATTGGCCAGAATTTTTAACGTCTCCTTAAAATTATATGACAGCTGGCGCATGAGGATTTCCACCGGCGCTCTAAACAAATGGTTTCAGGCGGCAATTTCTCAAAATCCGCCTCCTTTGGCGAACGGAATGCCCATAAAATTAAAATATATCTCTCAAGTGAACGCTAAACCGCCGACATTCGCAGTTTTTGCCAATCGGCTAGAGCATATACCGACGAGCTATGAAAGATATTTACTTAATCATCTGAGAAAGTCGTTTGATTTCGGCGGAGTGCCGCTAAGAATTTTTTTAAAACAGTCTCGCAATCCATATAACAAATAGAAAAGGAGGATTTTTATGTGTCTAGAATTTATTTTTTCCCTGGAGAATCTGTCCGGCAGCGTGGCGTTGATCACGTCCATAATAGGGTTATTTCCACAGGTTTATAAATCTTATATAACAAAATCCACCGAGGATATTTCCATGATAATGCTGGCGAATTATCTTGTTTGCTCCGTCGCCTGGATTATCCATGGATTGTATACAAGTTCAAAATTCGTTATTTACAGCAATATTGTCGGAACGGTTTTGTCCATAATATCAATACTTCAAAAGGTGATTTATGATAAAAATTCCAGAAGATCTATCAAAATATAAATCGATATTGTGTCTTAACGGCGACCTCATATGCGATCTCATAGGGGATATTAATCTGCCAATAGTGGCCGCCGACGGCGCCGCAAATACCCTGATACAGAATGGAATAGAGCCGGATATTATAATAGGAGATTTGGACAGCGTGGACGACAACACGTTGCTCTGCCGAACCCATTTGAAAATCGATAGTCAAGTCCATACGGATTTTGAAAAAGCTTTGAATTTTATCGAAGAAAAATCCATATCTCCGGCAATCGTAATGGGCGTCGACGGAGGATATATTGACCATGTGCTCGGAAATATCAGTATATTCTCCCGAACAAATTTCATTGCCATCTCCAAGGATATAATATTTATGACGATCGACGATTACAAAATTC
>JAISMI010000072.1 GCA_031276835.1 Holosporaceae bacterium
TCTCTGAATTTGAACATTTCGGGCAATACGTCAAACATACTCCAAATAACGCAAGCTTATTATAACATAAACTATAATAAATTAGCAATCCCTTTTAGGTCGTAATATTGGGGGCGTCCACGGCGGGAACGTTATTTTTTCGACGATTGGACTTTCGGAACGAATTACCAGGCGTCTTTTTGCCAAAGTTTCCATTGCTTTTGTTTGGTTAGACGTAGAAAAATAACCGTAGACGAAAAATATATCAACGCAGCGCACGCGCACAATCCCAAATACGCCAGCCACTTGATCGATTTCGTTCCCAAATCCGCATGCCAATACAGATCGCAGAGCTTCAGCAGCGAGTAGTAGGTCGTCAAAGCGGCCATTCCCTGGGATAGCGCCTTGCGCCAAAATGAATTTGTAAATTTTATGGGCATTTTTTCTTTAGAAAAATATATCAACATGGTTGCGTTGGACGTCGCCGACAATGATGTGCAAAGCGCCAAACCAAAATATTTACCTAACGGAACTAGAATAAACAAAAATATTACGTTTAAAACAACCGAGAATAGACCGAAAATTACCGGCGATTTAGTATCTCCGGCGGCAAAATATAAGGATGAAAACACCTTCGTTAACACGTAGGACGGCAATCCGATTGCAAATCCCGAGAGCGCCGCCGCCGTAATCCTCACCTGATCAGCCTCGAACGCTCCCCGCTGAAACGCTACCGCAACAGACGGTTCAGCTAAAGATATCAGTACGGATGAGGAAAAAAATGTCAGAAATAGGGCAAATAACAGCCCTCTTTCTAATTCCCGCAGAGCCTTATCGTACTCTCCATTGCCGATAAACTTTGACAACAGCGGCAAAAGAGCAGTGCTGAGAGCTATCCCCAAAGTTCCCAGCGGAAATTGATTAAGTCTGTCCGCAAGATTTACGCAGGTAATCGTTCCAGTTGGCAGATAGGATGAAATCGTCGTGTCAACCAGTAGATTCAGCTGCCAAACTCCGGCGCCAATAATTCCGGGTATCATATTTTTCATTACGTCTTTTACCGGAGGCGTCCAGCAGCGAAATCTAAAATTAATTCTAAAACCATGACGCCCTATGGACGCTAATAAACAACAACACTGCGCAACTCCCGACAGCAAAACAAACCAAGCCACTGCGTGAACGGTCATACGATGAGACAAATCCAAAAAATACCCAGCAAGCAATCCGGAAATTGTAAACACGCTCAGCATTGAATAGACCGCCGACGGCAGCGCAAATCTGTTTAAAGCGTTTAACACTCCACAAAAAAGCGACGATATAGAAATTAAAATCAGGTATGGAAAACAAATTCTTCCCAAGGTCGCCGTCAGTTCAAATTTTTCACTGAGAACGTCAAATCCTGAAACTAACACTTTTAGAAATATAGGAAAAAATATAATAACGACGACGGAAAAAGGAATAAGCAACAGCAATAGAACACTGAAAATATCCGATAAAACCACGTTCGCGTCGTCTCTTCCGCGTTTCGCCAGGATCTTGGAAAATCTCGGCAAAAAAGAAGCGTTGAAGGCGCCCTCCGCAAAAATTCTTCTGAAAGTATTTGATATACGCAACGCCACTAGAATCGAATCCGAATAAACGCCCGCTCCAAGGGTAAACGCCATAATGCATTCGCGTATAAACCCAATTATCCTGCTGACAAGCGTAAAAATGCCGACTGTAAAAGCGTTCCTAATGATACCCATCTAGTTTCTAACCATTTAACTTTTGGACGAGAGTATCTAACTCCTCAAAATTTTGAAAATTTATTTCGACCACTCCTCCGCTTCCCTTTAGTTTAATAGTGGATTTTAGACCGATTAACGATGAAATTTGCTCCGCCAAATTGAAAATTTCTGAATTAACATAATTATTATCGTTCAGCCGATTATTTTTACGCTGCTTTACCAGATTTTCCACTTGTCTTACGCTCAAAGACTGCTTCGCCGCCTGATCGGCGATGGAAACTGCGTCGTCCCGCCCCACAAGAGCGCGAGCATGACCGAAAGTCAGTCGACCGATTCTTATCATATCCTTAACCTGATCCGGAAGAGATAGCAGCCTCAGCGTATTGGCAATGTGGCTGCGACTTTTGCCCAACATATTCGACAACTCTTCCTGCGTGCGGCTGAACTCGTCCATGAGCCTCCTGTAGGCTTCAGCCTCCTCTATGGGATTGAGATTTTCCCGCTGAATGTTTTCCAGTATAGCTATTTCCAGTTGATCCTCTCGACTTATGTCGGCGAGAATGGCTGGAATTTCTTTAAGGCCGGCAATTCTGGACGCCCTAAGTCTTCTTTCTCCGGCCACAAGCTGATAGGTTCCATCTTCCAGTTTACGCGCCAAAATCGGCTGAATTACCCCTTTTCTTTTTATGGATTCAGCCAAAGAATTAAGACCGTCTTCATCGAAAATCTGTCGCGGCTGAAAAGGATTTTGTTTTACGGCGTCGACGTTAATTTTAACTATTTCGTTTTCCCGAACGACGTCTTGCGCGTCAAGAAACGCGGACAGTCCTCTCCCTAAGCTTTTGTTTGTCATGCGAGTTCCCTATTTAAAAATTCCCTTGCAAGCTCGATGTAGGAAATTGCTCCCATTGACTTTATATCGTGCAAAATAATCGGTTTCCCGTAGGAAGAGGCCTCGCTGATCTTAACGTTTCGCGGAATAACCGTATTGAAAACCAAATTGCCGAAATGCGATCGCACGTCGTTGGCAATGACGGAACTTAAACTGTTTCTCCTGTCGTACATAGTCAATAATATTCCGGAAACGATAAGATCTTTGTTTATGGTGTTTCTTACGCTCTGAATCGTGTTAAACAGCTGGGCTAATCCCTCTAACGCATAGAATTCACACTGCAGCGGTATGATAATTTTGTTGGAAGCGTTCAGAGCGTTTATGTTAATTAGGCCGAATCCAGGAGGACAGTCTATTAACACGTAATCGTACTCCAGATGAGCAATAGACCGTTTAAGCTTGCTATCGCGATCCTTTTGTGAAAATAATTCAATTTCCGCCGCTGATAAATCTATCGTCGACGAGATCACCGAAAGGCCGTCGACATAAGTCTCCTGCGCCACCTCTTTTGGATCGACAAGTCCCAGCAGAACGCCATAGCTGCTCTGCAATCCTCTTCCTTTCTGTATGCCAAATCCCGTTGTGGCGTTTCCCTGCGGATCCAGATCCAAAACCAGCACGTTTTTGCCAATTGCGGCCAAAGCCGTCGCAAGATTTACGGCGGTGGTGGTTTTTCCAACCCCGCCCTTCTGATTTATTACGGCAATAACATGCGACATATTCAGCGCCCAACTCGGTTTTTTAATAAAATCGTCGCCAATTATACTGTGGAATCGAAAGATTCTCAACCAAGAGATTAACAACTCCCCCAACAGGAACGAAAAATTATTTTTCAAGCGTATGCAAATTTCCTCAAACGTCTTGAGAAAGATGTGATTTTTATGTAGATTGCTACCGTCGCGGTCGTAGCTCAGCTGGATAGAGCACGAGATTCCTAATCTCGGGGTCATGGGTTCAAATCCCTTCGATCGCACCACCTTTTTAAAAGGGAAATTCTTGTGATATAAGAAGCTTTATGTCGTGTCTGTTCATATAATTCAACGACGACTTAAAGAAAAATCTCAATATTAAGTATTTTTTGGAATATTTGTGAGAATATAGTATTGTTATCTGATTTCGGAGGTATAAATGGGAAGAATGACAGACGGCGATAGAACTTTACGCTGTTCATTTTGCGGAAAGACTCAACATGAAGTGAAAAAGCTTATCGTTGGACCGACCGTTTATATTTGCAACGAATGCATAGAACTCTGCGCCGGTATAATTTCTGAAGTTCCTTCGAATATCGCGCAAAAAGAAAAGAGCGAGCTCCCTTCTCCGCAAGAAATTTGCAAAACGTTGGACGACTATATAATAGGACAGGATAAAGCAAAA
>JAISMI010000096.1 GCA_031276835.1 Holosporaceae bacterium
GTCTTGGAAATCATTCCTGACCGCAACATCAATTTGTGAGAGATAATTTGCGCGTCCGAAGGTATTTCTCTGGATGTGGGAGCAAAAAATCTAGAAAATAACATGTTTCACCAAAATAAAGCGGGCTCATTATAGCAGGCGAACTAAAACAACTCCATAGAAATTGCCGCTTTTTCTAGTCTCGCGCTCGTCTAAACTAGGAGGCTTAAATCGAAGACGTTAATCTAAAACGCCCTGCTTTAGCAATTCTGCTATCGCTTTTTTGTATGGAATTTTCTTAAAGTAAACAATGTTATTCAGCAATTCTTCCATGGTAACCCATTTCCAATCGTCGAATTCTTTGAATTCTTTTTGAAGATTTATTTCTGTTTCTTCTCCCAGAAATTTAAATGCCAAAAAAATAATTTCCTGCCCTGAATATTTTAATTTACCTCGTTTTTTTATTATGATTTTTTGAACGCTCGGCGGGAAATCGTACTTTTGTAAATTAGACGATCCAAGAAATTCCACCGTTGAAATATTTGTTTCTTCAAAAAGTTCTCTTTTAGCGGCTTCCAGATAGCTTTCTCCTTCGTTTACTCCACCCTGAGGCAATTGCCATGCGTCGTCCAGGTCGACTCTTCGCCCGACAAATATTTTTGACTCTTTTATCAGTAAAATTGCCACGCATTTTCTATAGGGAAGCATATTATCTCCTTACGGATGCGCTAACCGGAGTTAGTATCCAATCTGACGGGAGAATTTTCATTAGACTCTCAAGCTGCTCTAGACGAATTATTATAACGTCTCTATCTTTTAGTTTAGAAATATCAAAATCGTTTGCCTCAAATTTGTTTGTTGCATTTATATAGATGAGACCATTTTTTTCCGAAATACCTTTTAGCAAATCATTTGATTTTTCCACGTCAAGAAAAGCCAATCCTCTTTGCGAAAGAGCGTCCGCTATAGCCGTTATATCTTTTTTGGACTTCGTAAGTAGAGTAGGGGAGACGCTCGCAATTCCTAAAGCATATTTGGTTGATCCAATAAGATAAAAAAGCTTTTCCAACGTATCATTTAGATTGGCGTTGGCTAAAAAAGGAGAAACGCTTTCTTTTTTGTTGGCCGGAATGGAAGATTGAGTCGGAATTTGTATGAAAAATTCATTACCGCTTTTCCGAATCGCCTTTGCAACGCTTTCCAATTGATCGATGTAGTGGGGGAGAATAAAAGTAACTCTCTGACCGTTTAGTTTGAGATTGAGATTCGCTTTACCGTCTCCGATCAAAATGGCCACCCTCAATTCTTTTTTCGCGCTAATTTCGGAATAGGCGGAATATTCGTCAAAAACGCAGGCTCCTTTGGAAGCGATTTTTGGTAAATTGCCGTATTTTGTTTGCTCATAAAATTTAGCGTCCGGATCTACTTTTTTCTCCTCCGGAGAAGAAACGCTTGGATTGGGCGGATCGATTTCTATAATGGAATCTTTGGATATCAAAATTCTATACTGATAGTTAGACATGCGTTCGCTCTGAAAATTATGATATACCTCCACGGCGATGATGAAAAAAAAAGCGATCGTCAGAAATATAATCCACGCCAAAAATAATTTTTTATTGTTTTTCATGTGTTTTTTGTCCAATTTTGTTAAATTTTTCTATGGCGCTAATCGTATCAAATGCTTTACTCAATTGATAATCCTTATCCACTCTTTCTTTCAATGACAATTTTCTATATATCAGCTCCTGATCTTCTTCTTCTCCATCTTTTTTATCCTTTTTTTTACCCAATTCATCGATTGCTTTTTTATTTTGAGCGTCGGTGATTTTTTTATTTTTGGATTTTTCCGCATCCAAAGCATTATTAAACGACTCTTCGCGAATCACAAACAAACCGTCCGGTTTTTTTATCATGGCGTAGTCCGCCTCTATGTCAGGAACGATTCCGTTTGCCTGAATACATTCTCCGCTTGGGGTGTAGTGCTTTGCCACCGTAAGTCTTATGGCCGTCTTTTCCGACAGTGGTATGACCTTTTGCACCGATCCCTTTCCAAAAGATCTTGCGCCGACAATAATAGCTCTCCGATTATCCCTTAGGGCACCGGCCAATATTTCCGGAGCGGAGGCGGTTCCGCTGTTAATTAAAACAACCAATGGAATACCATTGGTTAAATCTCCGGAATCCGCGAAAAACGCTTTGGAGTTTTCTTCTGTGCGGCCGCGGGTCGAAACTATTTTTCCTCCGTCAAGAAAAATATTTGATACCGCAACGGATTCATCCAATAATCCTCCAGGATTATTTCTTAAATCCAGGATTAATCCGTCTAACTTTTTGTTTTCTTTAATGAATTTTTTTATGTCTCGACTGGTATTTTTATCAAATGTGGAAATTCTAATGTAGCCGACGTTATCTAACGTTTCCGCCTTTACGGATTGCACTTTAATGATATCGCGCTCTATTTCTATATCAAAAGGCGCTTTGTCTCCGCGTTTTATCTTAAGTTTCACTTTGGTCTTGGGTTTTCCCCTTAACTTTTCTATTGCTTCTTCGGAGGTTACGCCGCTCACGCATTCGTCGTCGACGTATATGATGAGGTCTCCGCTTTTTATTCCGGCCTTATAGGCGGGAGTGTCGTCAATGGGAGAGATAATACGGATAAATCCTTCGTCTATTGTAATTTCAACGCCAAGACCGCCAAATTCTCCTTCGGTTTGATTCTTTAGAGCCGTAAACGCTTTCTCGTTCAAGTACGACGAATGCGGATCCAGCGACGTAAGCAGACCGGCAATTGCTTTTTCAGTTATTTCACATTCCGATAACTCTTTAACATACTCGGAGTTAATCAAATTGAATATCAATTGTAGAAATATGGCGTAATGCATCTCTGACGTCACTGTTTTCTTTATATTTTCCGGAATAATAAGCGAGCATTTTTTAGCGCCGTCGCTTTTCTGAAGCGGATTTTCGGAAGACTGGCTCCAATTTTTGACGTCCGATTCGTCCATGTTTACTTCTTTTGGGGAACTTCCGGCGTCGCATACGCTGTAGACGCCGAATCCCAACAGTAGGGCGACATATAATTTTATTTTCATGATTTTTCCTTTTTATTAATGGTTTCCAGCAACCAATGACGCGGATCAAGAGGCTCTCCGGATTTTTTCAATTCCATTTTGATAACCGGATTTTCGTTGGATTTTCCCTCCATTCTTCCAATATAGTCTCCTATTTCGACGGTATCTCCGGTGGAAGAGAAGAGAGTATCCATCCCATACAAAAATATCCGATATTCGCCGTTGTTGATAATTATTATATTGCCGTAATTTAAGAATTTACCGGAAAATACAACCAACCCCTTGGCCGGAGAAGTCACTATGGCGTTGGGACAAGTTTTAAACGAAATATAGTATATCATTTCGTTATCCGCGCCTTTATCTCCAAATTCGGATATGATTTTTCCAGCGACCGGATAGGCAAGCGATAGATTGGTTGCTATTTTTGTATTTTTCAATACTCCGACCATATTTTCCGCCTCCAATTCTGCGTCTAGTTCCTCGAGAGACTCAGATTTTGCCGCCAAGTGGTACACGACGTCGTTTTGAATGATATTTTCCTTGCGAATTTTGGCCAATCTTTCCGCTTTTGTTTCTATTTCCAAATAGAGATCATTATACTTTTTTAGCTCAAGATCTAGTTCTTCCCAATTTTTTTTCCTACTATTGTTTAATCGAGATATTTCAAGGGTAGCCTTTTCCAACTGGGAACTGATTAACTTAAAATATGAAGCGAAGTTTTTAATGATAATCGAACACTTTACGAAATCATTTTTATTGCTATCCTGATTAAGAGCCAACAAATTGGAAAAACGTTGCATATCAAACAACATGGTAAAACATCTGGCTAACATTTCGTGGGCATTTCGAATGAACGGAGCGGAAACTTTTTCTTTTTGATTAATGGATTCAATCTCCAATCTTAGTTTATTTATTTTTGCTTCTAGCAATTGAGCTTTTTCACATAACTCTCGCATTTCCAGAGGCTGTCTCATCGATTCATTCGATTCCAGGGCGGAACTCCATAGGGGCAGAAAAAAAGCGATTCCTAAAACACTCAAAATTCTTTTCATTCCCTGACGTCTTTCCTTGATTCTAGTTTTTTAAAGGTTCTCCCAACGGAGCAATAGCTAAATCCAGACGCGTTGACCTCGGACAACGTATAAATATTCCTCAGGTCAATCAGCAATGAGTTTTTTACTCTTCCATTTAATTCTCCAAGATTTAATGCCCTGAATTCGCTCCAATCGGTAAGAATTATCACCACATCCGCCCCGTTACAGTTATCGTAGGCGTTGGCGCTGAATTCTACTTTGTCGAATATGCGTCTGGCCTGATCCGAGAAAGACGGATCGTAAATTTTAATATTGGCGCCTCGTTCTATCAGGGAGTTCACTATGTCGATACTCGGACTGTCGCGCATATCGTCGGTGTTAGCCTTAAAAGTGACTCCTAAAATGGATATATTTTTTCCTTTTACGTCGTTATCGCAGGCTAAAAGAATTTTTTCCACCATCTTCATACGTCGGCGATTGTTAGATTTAATGGTTTCTTTTGTGAGAGGTAAATCAACGCCTAGTTTGTCGGCAAAATCCACCAATGCGGACGTATCTTTGGGAAAACAAGATCCGCCGTATCCAGGACCAGCCTGTAAAAATTTATCGCCGATTCTTTTATCCAGTCCCATGGCGATGGCCACTTCGTTAACGTCGGCTCCGCAGGATTCACAAAGGTTTGCCATCTCGTTGATGAACGTAACTTTCATGGCCAAAAAAGCGTTGGAGGCATATTTTGACAACTCCGCCGTCTCCAAATCAGTAAACACAATCGGAGTGTTGAACACATAGAGGGGACGATACACGTGAGATAGAATTTTCTTGGCTTTTTTGCTTTCAATTCCGAGAATTACCCGATCCGGATGCATAAAATCCTCAACGGCGGCCCCTTCTTTTAAGAATTCCGGATTGAAGGCGACGTCTACGTTAACGCCCTTATCGAGCAAAAATCTTTTTACGGACCTTGTAGTTCCAACCGGTACCGTGGACTTAATAACCAAAACTGCCTCCTCGTTTATGAAGGAAGAAATTTCATCCACAGACTTATACACATAGGATAGATCGGCGCTTCCATCCGGTTTGCTCGGAGTTCCAACGGCGATAAATACAATATCGGCTTTTTTTACGCTTTCTTTGGCGTCGACGCTAAAGGTTAGGCGTCCGGCCCTGGAGTTTTTCAACATCAATTTGTCCAGACCAGGCTCATATATCGGAACGTCGCCATTTTGAAGTTCCGCTATTTTAGCGGCGTTATTATCCACGCAGACGACGTTAAATCCAAATTCCGCAAAACAGACTCCGGATACCAAACCCACATATCCCGTTCCGATAACGGTAATTTTCATGATTCACCTTTGTAAAAATTCTCCACCACATGTCGTAGATTTTCGCTTTTATGGGCGACGTGGAGAATAGCCGACAGCAATCCCTCTTTGGAGCCGCAGTCGAATCTTTTTCCTTCAAATTTAAATCCGACCAATCCATGAGAGGGAATCATTTCAAGGAGAGCGTCCGTCAGTTGTATTTCTCCTCCGGCTCCAGGTTTTAACCGGCTTAAAACGTCAAAAATTTCATTGGACAGCAAATACCGACCAACTATTGCATGGGTGGATTTAGCCGACTCAACGGACGGTTTTTCATCCACAGATTTAGCCACAACCAATCTATCGGTCTCGCAATCTACGTCCAATATTCCATACTTGCTCACGTCCTGCCGAGGCACGTTCATGGAAGCCGCCATATTGGAGCCGTCGTAGAATTTTATCATTTCTCCAATACAAGATTTATCATGAGAAATAAAATCGTCGGCCGACATAACCGCAAACGGCTCGTTTCCTATTAGGTTTTTTGCGCACAGAACCGCGTGACCAAGCCCTAAAGGTTCATTTTGACGCACGTAGCAGACGCTTCCCATCTTTATATTAAAATATTCGGAGTGGGAAAACATGTAATCGAAATAATCCTCTATGGAGTCTTTACCATGACGGGTCACAAAGATAAATTCCTCGATTCCCGCCGCAACCGCTTCTTCAAAAGCGTAATGAATTAGCGGCTTGTCGATTATTCCTAACATTTCTTTTGGTATGGCGCCGGTAATCGGAAAAAATCTCTTTCCTAACCCCCCAACCGGAAACACCACTTTGCTGATTTTCATAAACATATTTCCCAAAAATAATTAAATAATATATTGATATGGAACGCCAATCAATAAGTTGAATAAATGAATCCGCAAAAACCCATAAAAAAAGAACGTCGCCGTAGCGCGGCATAATTAATGCGTAAAAATTCTACGTCTGAAGAAATTTGCAATATGGATTGCATACGCCGATTAAATAATAATAATTATGTTAAATGGTTGAGTCTGTATTTATTCGGGCTCTTTATTTATACCAGGTTCAGATATTAATTCCACATGTCGAACCTTGCAACAGCTGTAGGTCAGTAGGTCCAGAACCTGGTATTATATAGAGCTATGTTCAAAATTTGGTTTGACTTAAAAATAGCGACTATGAATCAATGACTACTGGCTAAAGCCAGAAGTATGTTAAGAGTCTGAAGACACGCTGATAGCGGATAAATCCTTCTTTTCGTCCCATATTTTGAAAGCAGAATCTTCCTCTTGTCCTAAAGCAATTCACGCTAAAGCGTAAGGTATATAACCGACCCATGGAAAATGAAACGTCTGCAATGACGATTGCTAGAACAATAATTAACAAACTAACTAGCAAATTTTATTAAGAACTTCTCTTGCGGCTTTCAGAGGATCTGATCTAAGTACCTTCATGACGTCGTGAAATGATTTCTTTTGTCTTTGGGATTCCTTAGGACTCAAAACATTTTCCACCGCGCGGAAAATGTTTTCCGCCGTACAATCTTCTTGCAAAAGTTCCGGCACAATATCGTAACGTTTAGCCAAGATGTTTATCAGACAAACATTGGGCGCCCGAATCAAAAATTTTACAATGAAGTAGGTAATCGCCGAAATTTTATAAATTACCACAAACGGAAGGCCAACTCTCGCTAATTCCAAAGCCACGGTGCCGGAGGCTGCTATGGCGACGTTCGATGAATAATAGGAGAGAATTTTCTGGGATTTTTGCGTGACGATTATGGGCTTTTGCTCCCAATGCGCCGTTATTTTTCTGATTTCTGACGCTAAATTTTCAATTGTTGGAATTATAAATTTTATATTTTTATATTTTTCCGCCATTAGGCGGACGACTTTCTCCAATACCAGCATATGATGGATTATTTCTGAAGTCCTGCTACCTGGAAGAATGGTTACAATCTTGGCGTTG
>JAISMI010000016.1 GCA_031276835.1 Holosporaceae bacterium
CTTGGCGTTGTCTCTATTTTTTATTATGGAATTTAAGAAATTTTTCAGGTTCGAATCCTGCGGCCTTTCAAAATCTGGATCCGTAGCAATTGGATGCCCCACAAAGACCGTTTCCAGCCCGTGACCAATGAAATATTGTCTTTCGAAGGGAAATAAAACCATCAATTTATCTATGAATTTATGCATGGATTTTGCTCGCCAAGGTCTCCAAGCCCAAACCGGAGGAGCCACATAATGAATTATGGGAATCCTACTTTCAATTTTTTTTACTTTTTTAGCGACGCGATGGGTAAATCCAGAAGAATCAATTGTAACCACAACGTCCGGCTGCCGCTTATGAATGGCTTTTACGGTTCCGTCTATCATTTTTTTTACGCTAAAAAGTTTACCAATGACTTCGAAAATACCAATTATTGATAACCTATTGATAGAAAACAGTTCTTTTAGACCCGCCGCCCTCATATGCTCTCCGCCGACTCCGTAAAATTCCGCGTCTGGAGAAAGTTGCAATATGGATTGCATTAACTTTCCTCCCAAATAATCTCCGGACGCTTCTCCGGCGATCATGAAGATTTTTTTGGCGACGATTTTCTGGGCTCCGATAAAAACGTTTAGTTCATTAGCCTGTCGAACGACTTCTTTTTTATTTATGACGATGCATCTATCCGCCTCCACAATAATCCCGTCGAATCCATTTTTGTGGAGAGTTTGGATGGTTTCAACTCCGATGGTTGGGAGATCTAGTCGGTCGTCCTGTTGCGGTTTGGAAACTTTCACCAGAATTCCGCCTTTTTTGGCTCTGCGACCACATTTTTCCAGAAGGGCGTTTGTTCCGTCGTTATCCTCTTTTCCTAAAATTTCTCCGTTATGCACAACCACCGACTGTCCCAGATCTAAAATACCCAACTCTCTTGCCGCCGATAGTCCAATTTTAATGTCCGTATAGTCGGATTTCGATGGTTTTCGCCGAGAAAAAATTCCCTCCGGAAAAAAAATATCCTCCAGTAGACTTGTGCCGGAAATCACCTCAAATCCTTCTTTTTCCAGCAGTTTAGCAATGGATTTTAACAGAGTATCGTCTCCGGAAAAGACAGCCTTACCGAGCTTCATCAGCCAGGACTTGCCTTTTTCATCAAGGGATAATTGATTGAATTTTGGGCGTTTCACTCCGCCGGCGAAAACGATTTTTTTTACCTTATTTTCCACTAGGAAATTGATCGCTTTTTCTATTTCCCCTAAATTAATCGATATGTTTTTGAATGACGGCCAATTTTTTTCATTACAGAATCCATTCAGGAAAACCAAGCAAAAATCAATGTCCTTTTGGACGCAGGCCCGAGCCACTAGACGGGGATAATCTCCGCCGCCGCAAATTATTCCTACTACTGATTTATTTGGGGAAGACAAAACGACCTATCCGTATCTTTTTTCATGAAATCCACCAGATAATCCACGCACGCTTTTCCTGTAATGGATTTTTCCACCTCTTCCACATTTTGTAAGACGGTGTTTTTTCCGGAAAAAATTATGTCGTAGGCATTTTTTAGGGCCTGTATTTCCTGCCGATTAACTCCGGCGCGTCTTAATCCAATGATATTTATATCGTAAAGACGCGCTCTTTCGCCTTTTACGGCGCCGTAGGGTATTACGTCCCTTTCCACGCCGGACATTCCTCCTATGATTGCGGAGCGCCCTACCCTAGTCCATTGATGAATTGCCGCCAGCCCGCCGATGATAACGTCGTCCTCGATTTTTACATGTCCGCCTAGGGTGGCCATGTTCCCCATTACTACGTTGTTGCCGACGACGCAATCGTGGGCTATATGAACGCCGACCATAAATAGATTATCGTTACCGACGACAGTTTCCATAACGCCGCCCTCGGTGCCTGGATGCATGGTGACATATTCCCGAATGGTATTGCGGTCGCCTATTATCAAACGGGATTTCTCCTCCTTGAACTTCAAATCCTGAGGAGCGTAACCAATTGTAGCAAAAGGAAAAATTTTTGTCCCCTCGCCCACCGTCGTATGGCCATCGATGCAGACATGGGACATAATTTCAACATTGTCGCCGAGCTTAACATTGTCTCCAACGACGGAATACGGTCCTATTTTAACATTATTACCAATTTTAGCCAACGGAGATACTAGAGCAGTTTGATGTATCACGATTCCTCTCTAAAAACTATCATGGCCGTAAAAATCGCTTCTGTCACCAGGACGTCTTTCACGTAAGCCTCTCCTTTAAATCGCCAAACGTTATTGTGATTTCTATCTTTTTTAACGAATAGGCGAAGAACGTCCCCAGGCTCGACCAATTTTCGGAATTTTACCTCGCCCATGGACATAAAATAAACCAACCCTTTATTTTTCTCAAGATTCAAGGTCTTGGCAACAACGACTCCGGCGGTCTGGCCCATCGCCTCCACAATTAACACGCCTGGCATGATGGGTTTGGATGGAAAATGCCCCTGAAAGAACGGTTCGTTAACGGTTACATTCTTAATACCGATTGCGCTCTCTCCCAAAACCAAATCTTCTATCCGATCAATCATTAGCATCGGATATCTATGCGGAAGACAATCTTTTATTTCATTTATGTCCAACGAATTCACCGTTTCCTCCAATTAAGTAGTTTTCTTCTTGACGACGGACATTTTTAGAAAAGCCGCCTGCCGTTTCCAAATTTCCGCGTCTACGGCTGGAATACCTCCCATTATTCGACCGGCTTCGACGCTTGAGGCAACTCCGCTTTTGGCCGCGACAACGACGCCGTCTCCAATTTCTATATGGCCGGAAATTCCTACCTGTCCAGCTAGAACGACGTCGTTTCCTATTCTCGTACTGCCGGCGATTCCCACCTGAGCCACAAGAATCGACCGCTCCCCTATGTGGACATTATGAGCAATTTGTACTAAATTATCAATGACGGCGTCGTTGCCTATCACCGTATCTTCAATGCTTCCTCTGTCAATTGTGGTATTTGCTCCTACGCGGACTCTATCGCCGATAACGACGCGTCCCAATTGCTTCACGCGTATCATTTCTTTTCCGGTTGGAATAAACCCAAATCCAGACTCTCCAATGCAAGCGCCAGAATTAATTAAAACGTAATTTCCAATAATACTATGAGAAATAACAACATTATTTCTTATACGTCCGCCGGTTCCTATTCTGCATTCTTTTTCGATTACGCTGTTATGGCCGATAACGACGTCGTCCCCTATTTCCACATTCTCCCCAATGACGACGTTCTCGCCAATGAAACAATTGGATCCTATTTTTGCGGATTCGTGCACTTTGGCTGTTGCACAAATGCGAGGTAAATGCGGCTCCGTAGGGCACAACACATTTAACGCCAATGCATAGCCTATCATTGCGTTGGGATAAATCAATCCCACGACCCCTTTCGGAAGATCGGAAATGTTTTTTTCTGTAATAATTACCGCTCCCGCAGAAGTTTTTTTCAAATCCTGTAAATATTTTCTATTTCCGAAGAACGACAAATCTTCTTTTGTGGCGTCTTTTAGGACGGCGACTCCGGATATCAAAAAATCTCTTTCGCCGACAGTTTTAAAACCACAAGCGGCGGCTAATTCTAACACGTTGACTTTTCTAATCTCGCCGAAAAATCTTTTATCCATCATTAGAGATTCCTATTTCGATTCCTGCAATTCTTTCAGATCTACTTTTACGTTTTTACAGACTTTATTCAATTCCTGTATTACTTCGTTCGTGATATTTTTGCATCCTTTAGTCATATAAATTACGGCTTCGGAATTCACTACCAATTTAATACCAGCCTTGGCGCATATTTTTTCAATGGTTTTTTTCATTTCCCCGTCGAGAATGGAAATGGCTCTCCTATAGGCCTCGGAAATTTGATATTTCTTTTTGCGTACCATATCGTAGAGTATCAGCTGCATATCCTCTATTTTGCGCGCGTCGTAATCTGGTTTTTTGCTGGATTCCATGGATTTTATTGTATGTTCAAGATCTTCAAGATCTTTTCTTGCCTCTTTATTAGCCGCTTCGATTTGTTGTTCTATATCTTTACCCGCTAGAGATTCCGACGCGACTTTTTTTAGATCTAGAATGGCAAAGACCGAAACCGAATCGGAACAATTTCCCTCCGAAAAGAAAAAAATCCCCAATGCCAGCAGTAAAAATCTCATATTTACTTCTCCTACATAATCCCTGTTAACGTGAACGTCTGTTTCTCATCAAACGACTTCTTCCTTATCGGGAATCCAAAAACAAATGACAATGGAACTCCTAACGGAGACTTGGCCCATTCTATGGCGACTCCAATGGAGCTTCTGACGGCGCTGGAATTCTGAATCAAAGATTTATCATACTTCGATCCCCAGGAGCTTCCAAAA
>JAISMI010000010.1 GCA_031276835.1 Holosporaceae bacterium
ATTTCTCTATTCGGAATGCCCGATTGCATCGTAAAATCTAGAGGACTGAAATGGGAACTCGACGATGAAAACCTATCCTTTACGAAAAGAAATTCCCACGGCAATAGATCCGTCTCCTCATCCGTAGAATTAAAAATCCTGAGCGGCAAGGCAATGGTTTTTATTTACGCCCAATCCATAATCGACGCCGGAAGTATTTGATTCAAGATTGCAACGATCGCTAAAAAGCTGTACAATTCGCTTCCGGAGTATTTATTAGGAAATATGATGAGAATTGTGCAGGAAAAATGTAAAAAATGTTTGGAATGCGTGGATGTTTGTCCGGTGAAAACAATTTTTCAAAAAAATGAAATTGTCGAAATATGTAAAAGCGGATGCCTCGAGTGCGGATGTTGCGCCTCTTCGTGTCCCAATAATGCAATAGAATACGAGTAGGGATTAGATATGTTATCTTTTTTATTGGCCGTTCATTTTATTTTAACGATTTCAATTATCGGGTTAATTTTGCTGCAGAAGCACGATTCCGACGGAGCGCTTGGTTCCAGTGGAGGCGGCGCCGCCAGCGGAATGTTTTCCGTAAGGGGACAGGCCAATATTTTAACGCGCCTAACGGCTATTCTAATGACAATTTTCATTTTGAATTGCTTGGTAATGGCGAAAATAGCCAAACGGGCGCCGGCTAAGGAATCCGTAATAGACCGAGTCGCAAAAGAAAGCGTCCCCCTGCAGACGAATTCTCCATCCGCTCCTCTAGAAAATAAGACTACTCCCGTTAAGCTTCCGGCTCCAGCCCCTAAAAATGTTCCTCAAAGCAATAAAAAATGAATAAAACTAAGAAAATTCGCCTGGGCAAAATATCCATATCCAACGACTCCCCTCTCGCCTTGATCGCCGGTCCTTGCGCTTTGGAAAATCGCGAAATGGCGTTTCGAATTGCGGATCATCTGGTGAAAATGACCGACGAACTTGATATTCCGTTTATTTTTAAATCATCCTTCGACAAGGCAAATCGCACAAATCTACGTTCCCCAAGGGGAGTGCCGATGGAAGAGGCTTTGAAAATTTTTCAGGAACTAAAAAAAGAATTTAACTGTCTAATAATCACAGACGTTCACGAGTCGTTCCAGTGCGAAATAGTTGCGGAAGTCGCGGACGTGCTGCAGATTCCAGCGTTTCTATGTCGTCAAACTGATCTGCTAGTCGCTGCGGCTCAAACCGGCAGAGCCGTTAACATCAAAAAAGGACAATTTCTTGCCCCCTGGGACATGGAAAACGTCTGTCAAAAGGTCGTTTTATCGGGAAACGAGAATGTGATGCTCTGCGAACGCGGATCCTGTTTCGGATATAATCGACTAGTGTCGGATATGAGATCTTTGAAAATCATGGAAAGTTTTGGATATCCGGTCATTTTTGACGCAACCCACTCGGTACAAGAACCAGGAGGACTTGGAGGATCAAGCGGAGGAAACAGAGATCACATCGAGTTGCTTGCCAGAAGCGCCGTCTCCGTTGGAGTCGCCGGTATTTTTTTGGAAACCCATTTCGATCCCCAAAATGCATTTTCAGACGGTCCAAACTCGGTTCCGCTACATGTGATGAAAAATTTTATGAAGTCCATAAAAAAATTCGACGAACTCGCAAAATCCATAAAATATCAGGATATGTCTTGCTAAAATGTTGCCTTATTCATCTTCCATCAAAAAAAATTTTAAATTAATTGCGCTAAATGCGATCTGGATAGCGATCGTAAGCTATTTCATTTTCCACATTTTCACCGGAGCGCGAGGCGCCATTTCTTGGTCAAAATTAAGCAGAGAAATCGTTTCGTTGGAAAAGGAATTGAAGAATTTAAAAGAAGAAAACGAGTTTCTAGAAAATAAAATCAATCTAATAAGATCCGATAATTTGGATCTGGACCTATTGGAAGAGCAGGCCCAAAGCATCATTGGTTTTGCCAACGAAAACGACGTTGTAGTTCTTCTTCCCAGAAGCAAATAAAAATATAATTTTCGCAATATATTCGATTTTTCCCCATGTGAAGCGGATTATGTTCTTCTCTATAATGGAATCAAAAATCAGGCCTCCGGAGGTCGGCATTTAGCCTTCATTGCGCCCAAAGCCTCGGAGACGGACAACGTTTCCTGACGCCCATCCAGATAACGTAGAGTAAGTTTACGCTGTTTTACTTCCTCCGCCCCTATTACGGCTATGACTGGAGTTTTCTCCAGAGTATGACTTCTTATTTTATAGGAGATCTTTTCTGACCGCAGATCAATTTCCGACCGAACGCCATTTTCATTAAATTCTTGAGCAACCTCTCGGGCGTAGTCGTCGAAATCGTTGGTGATGGTGGCGAACACAATTTGTACCGGACTTAACCAAAGCGGAACTTTTCCGGCATAATGCTCCAGCATAATTCCAATAAACCTCTCCAAAGATCCCAAAACAGCCCTATGCAACATGATAGGATGACGTTTTTGACCGTCTTCTCCGGTATACCAGGCTCCCAATTTTTCCGGCAATTGGAAATCAACCTGTAAAGTTCCGCATTGCCATTCTCGACCAAGCTTATCTTTCAGCACAAATTCCAATTTTGGCCCATAGAAAGCCCCCTCCCCTTTGTTGACGGAAAAAGTCAATCCAGCCTCGAGGGTAGCTTTTTTCAAAAGATCCTCGGAAACGTCCCAAATTTCGTCGGATCCGGTTCTTTTCTCCGGCCGGTCTGAAAATTTTACGCTAAAAGATTCAAATCCCAAATCCCTATAAACCTTTATCAGCAGCATGCAAAATTTCTTTGTTTCGGAATTGATTTGATCCGGAGTACAGAAAATATGCGCGTCATCCTGAGTAAATCCCCTCACCCTCATAACTCCGTATAGAGCTCCGGACGGCTCGTTTCGATGACAGCATCCGAACTCAGCCATCCGAAGGGGCAAATCGCGATAGCTCTTGATTCCCTGCTTGAAAATTTGCACGGCTCCTGGACAATTCATCGGCTTAATAGCGAGAATTCTGCCCTCAGACTCCGCTATGAACATATTTTCCCGATATTTTTCCCAGTGGCCGGAGGCTACCCAAAGAGATCGGTCTATCATCTGGGGAGTGCAAACCTCAAAATACCCGTCCTTATCAAGACATTTCCTCATGTAGTCCCGCAAAGCGTTGTACATGATCCACCCTCTTGGATGCCAAAATACGCAGCCGGGAGATTCGTCCTGCATGTGAAACAATTTCATATCTCGGGCGATTTTTCGGTGATCTCTTTTTTCCGCCTCCCGAAGATTTTCCAGATGCAAATCCAGATCCTCTTTGGAAAACCAAGACGTTGCGTAGATCCTCTGCAGCATTTCCTTTTGGGAGTCGCCTCTCCAGTAGGCGCCGGCAATCTTCATCAGTTTAAAATGAATGGAGGCAGACCCAGTCTTTGGCAAATGAGGACCGCGACACAAGTCCACAAATTTGTCTTCGTGCCAATAGAGGCTTACTTTATCCACATTAAGATCTTCAATGAGCTCGACTTTAAATGATTCGCCCATTTCTTTGAAAATCCGAATAGCGTCGGATTTCGTTAGAACTTCCCGTCTGATTTTATAGTCCGCCTTGATTATCTCCTTCATTTTTTTTTCGATTTTTTCGAAATCTTCCGGAGTTATTTGACGATCGCAAGAAATATCATAGTAAAAACCGTTTTCTACGACCGGACCAATTGCTATCTTGGCGCTTGGCCATAATTCCTTTATGGATTGCGCCATGATATGAGAAGTCGTATGTCTCATAATTTCAAGGGCTGTCGGATGATCCTTGTTGACGAACTCAACCGCGGCATCTTCAGAAATTTCGGCGGAAAGATCCATGGCAACTCCATCAACGATCATCGCAATTGCTTTTTTTACATCATGACGCTTGGCCAATTCAAACCCAGAAATATACATTTTACCTCGCACAACCGCTTATAACTGCGCAATATTTGCATAATATTTAAGCTTTGTACAGAGTTGATTGGAGGCGACAATTCCAGTTTCAAATTT
>JAISMI010000037.1 GCA_031276835.1 Holosporaceae bacterium
TTTCTACGAGACTGGGTGCTTAATAATTACCAGGATCACATTCTGAAATTTTGCAAAAGGGAAAGTAGGGAAATTAAATCCATAGAAATATTTGTTTCGTCCGTTCGTTCCGGCGCTTCTGAAAAAAATGAGAAAAAGTCGGAAGTTTCGGCGGTGAAGCATCAAAAATTTGAGGATCCCACGGCTCTCGGAGTGCCTTTGGATCCGAAATTTACGTTTGAAAACTTCGTCGTTGGTAAACCCAACGAGTTCGCCTATGCGGCGGCTTTGAGAATTGCCGAATCGGATCAGGTTGCCTTTAATCCATTGTTTTTATACGGAGCCGTCGGACTTGGGAAAACCCATCTGATGCATGCAATCGCTTGGAATATAAAAGAAAGGAATCCCCAAAGAAACATAGCCTACTTGTCCGCTGAAAAATTTATGTATCACTTTATAAAATCCGTCAGATACAAAGATACAATGGCGTTTAAAGAGCAATTTCGCGCGGTCGACGTTCTTATGATAGACGATATCCAGTTTATTTGTGGAAAAGATTCAACGCAGGAGGAATTTTTTCACACATTTAACGCTCTGGTGGATAACAATAGACAGGTAATAGTGTCCGCCGATAAATCTCCGTCGGATTTGAGCGGTATGGAGGAAAGATTAAAATCCAGACTAGGATGGGGACTGGTGGCCGATATCCATCCGACAAATTACGAGCTAAGATTAGGGATTCTACAGTCGAAAGCCGCCAATTGCTCCGTAAATATTCCAGGAAAAGTGCTTGAGTTCGTCGCCCATAAAATAACGACCAACATAAGAGAATTAGAGGGCGCTTTAAATCGCATAATTGCCAACGCGGTTTTCGTGGGGCGCGAAGTTACGGTGGAAAGCGCGCGCGAAGTGCTCTCCGACTTGCTGCGTACCAGCGGAGATCGCCGAGTAACTGTCGAAGAAATTCAAAAAAAAGTAGCGGCCCACTATTCGATAAAATTAAGCGACATGTCGTCGTCTCGTCGCATTAGACAGGTGGCGTTGCCCAGACAGGTGGCAATGTATCTGGCGAAGAAACTCACGACTTTGTCGCTGCCGGAGATCGGAAAAAATTTCGGCGGACGAGATCACACAACGGTCATTCACGCCTTTAAGAAAATTCAGCAGGCCATGGTAGATGACAATAATATGGCGGAAGACGTTAATCTGTTGATCAACATATTAACCAAATAAAATTCTGGTCGTCGAAGGCTAAAGAACGTCTCTAGAAGAATTTAACAGACTATGAGGGGTGAAAACACTCTGGCGGAAGATGTTAACCAAATAAATTCTACCATAGAAAATCAAGCGCGACCGCTAGGCGAATTCGCCGTCAATTTGTTTTTAAGCCCATTCTTGAGATTGCCGTGTAATGCAAAAATCAACGCGTTTCTACAAGACGGCGCCGCTGATTATTAGCGCATTGAGGGCGTCGTTTCCTTGAAAAATTACCGTTTTCTCGAATTATGTAGCCTTATTCTTTACTTTTCTCGTCTGCTTCGGCGAATTGTTCTTCAGAGGCGTCTTGCGACTTGGTTTCGTCAGTTTTTTCTTCTTTCGTTTTATCGGCCTCGGTTTCTCCCGCATGCTCGGACTGTTGCGACGCTTTTGGATTTGCGGAATCTTTTTGATCCGCTTTTTCACAGGAAATGAAAAATATTAGCGACAATGAACAAAGCGCTTTTAACGTAATATTTTTCATATTATTCATAAAAATCATTTCTATTAATTATTATTAAGATACTAAAAAAAGATTAATTTACGGTTATTTTTTAAATTGCGAAAATTATGTACGGAATTCCCAATATCAACAAGCGCTTCCAAACGACGGAAGCAGCTTGTCGAACTCTATAAAAACAAAGGGAGTAAAATAATAGGAAAATGTTCGATTGATACGTAACCAAAAATTTCCTTGACGCCGTGGCATAGCATCATCAACTCAGTTGCGACGCTGTTTGCGCAACGTTGGCGTCGCACAATCGCCATGAAAATTGCAGAGTCGCTTCTCGGTTTCATTTGAAGACGGGAAACGGTTTGGTAACAAACTTCAGCTAATTTTATCGAACAGCGCATTAGCTTATCCGAGATTATTGGCGATGTTATTCAACTGGTTTAATATCTTATTACCAATGAGTCTCATACCAGAAATAGCGACAACGGCAATCAAGCTAGCGATGAGGGCGTATTCGATGGCGGTCGCACCACGAGACTTTTTTAGAAACTTAGATATCTTCGTTAACATTTTTTATTACTCCCCAAAATAAATCGTAATAATCATAGTAAACACTATTAAGATTACTAAAGTATTAAGAATAATTATTTTTTATAATTTTTTTAGATAAAAATGTATTTATGGGGGCGAACGTTTTTCTGTGATGGGGAGTTATTCCTTGTTGCAGAATAGATTCCATATGTTTTTTGGACCCGTATCCGACATTTGTTTCCCATCCGTAATGGGGATATTCCAGCGCCAATTTTCTCATTAGATTATCTCGATACTCTTTGGCTATTATGGAGGCCAGCGAGATGGATAAAACTTTATCGTCGCCTTTTACTATGGTTCGGACGTCGACGTCTTTTATGCGAGGAGCTTTATTGCCGTCCACAAGTAGGCGTTTTACGGGAAATTTCAGAGAGTAGTAGGATCTTTTCATCGCCAGCAAGGCCGCCTGCAATATATTTATTTCATCGATTTCTTCAACGGTGGCAGAAGCGATAGAATATCGTATAGTTTCGTCGGATTGCAACTTTATCCAGTCCAATACTTTTTTCCGTTGGCGCGCCGTCATTTTCTTGGAATCTCGTATTATCAAATCGCTATTTTTTAATGTTGCAAACAACGGGGAACTGATCCACACGGATGCGGCCACGACTGGACCGGCAAGAGGTCCGCGTCCCGCCTCGTCAATGCCGACGCTGTCTTCGACGTCTATTCCATTTTCATCATACCAAAGCAGATTCATTTTCTGTGAAGTCTCTGTTTTAGCGATTCTACTATTTGCGAGAGGACGATTAACAGTTTATCCCAAAATATATTCGCAAATAATTTGAGATGCTGCAGCTTCATTGCCTCTCTACTGCTAGCTAGCTTGAAAAACTCCCAGGAGGACGCGGCGTTGACGTTTTTCGCAAGAGATCTGCATCTTTCTGCGAAAATGAGCCAAAAGGGACTTAAAAATAAACTCAGAGCCGTCAAACTAATTAAAAATTTTACGCCGTAGTTGTCGATAAGCCCGACTTTTCTAGCGGAATAGGATAACATAAATGAAAATTCGCCTATGTGCCCCAGCAGCACGCTTATGACAAATGATTCCTTCAATGGAAATCGGCAAAATCTAAGTACAAAAATATTTATAACGGTCTTTCCCAGCGTCACAAAAAGCAACGACGATAGGATAAGAAGAAAATTATCCAAAATAAATTCCAAATCCACCAGCAGTCCCACGCTGAGGAAAAACGTCATCAGGAGAATTTCTTCAATTGGAGCGGCTATGTCCTTTACTTTTTCCCGAAGATTTGAATTGCCTAAAATCAATCCGGCGATGAAAGCGCCGAACGGGGCCGACAATCCCGCAATTTCCGCAATAACGGCTCCTCCCAGACAAAAGCCGAATACCGTTAACGTCAACACGTCCTCATGTTTTTTTATGAAGCCCGTAAACTTATGTATATGCTGATGATAACGTAAAAAATAAAATATCAATCCGCCGGAAAACAACAATACGGCAACTATTCGGTAGCCTCGGTAGTCGTTTCCAGTGGAGGAGCCCAAAAGGTTTATGATCAAAACCATAATTAAAGCAATTAAATCTTGAGCGATCAAGATACCGAAAGTATTTTCCTCTATGTTGTCGTCGCGATCCTTTAGCCTCTTCAAAGACTTGACCGTAACGGCTGTGGAGGATAAAGCTACACAAAAAGTGATGAGCATTATGCGACTGTTGGATAAATCCCAAAAATATCCAGCCGCCAATATGATTATATATATGAACATCGTTGAAATAAGCGTGATTGCAATGGAAGTTTTCCAAATATTGCGAATCCTTTCGAACGATAAATTGAGTCCTATGGCAAACAGTAGCAAAAGTATTCCCATTTCGGAAAATAATCCGACGGCTTCGCGGTCTATTATGAATTGAAATCCAGAGGGGCCAAGCAGAATTCCGCTTATTATGTATCCCAAAACCGGAGAATGACCAAGGGATGAGAACGACAAACCGGTTCCCACCGCGCACAGAACAACTGATGCAATTTTAGCTACTGTCCAATCCATCCGGAATACCAAAAAACAAGATTTACGGAGACATGCTACAGCAATACCCGCCTACATTTTACCAATTTCTTTTGTTTTTTTATGGTCAAGCAATAATTATATGAGACAGTTGCATAAAAACAACGATTTTACAGACGCCGAAAACTATACGAATTTGTTTAGGTAGGAGGAATTTTATTTTTATAAAAATAATTTTTTGATTGGTAACAAAGTCTTAAAATAAAAAACAGATTACAACAATTTCTGCAGTTCTTTCTTGGAAAAGTTGTTGGAGACGTTGCAATTGTCGGATTCGATTTTTTCTTTCAGTTTTTTGATTAGTTGATCCGATAATTTTGCTAGAAGCAATTCCTTTTGTTTCGCCAATTCCATTTCCAATTGATTTTTCAGAGAGGATTCGAATCTTTCCCTGAGAGTTTTTAGGTAATCTTCGTTTTCCTGACGCAGTCTTTTGATTTTTTCGTTGGATTCTCTGCGATTTTTTTCTATGAGTTCGACGACGTCGTTCTTTTTCACATAGGCTTCCTTTAGGGCCAGGGATGCGTTTTCCCTAAGCAATTCGGCTTCGTTAATTTTATTTTTAACCGATTCTATGTGTTTATCTATGGTGTTGGCGACAAATGGATAGATTTTCCTCATAAAAATCCAAGAAAATCCTACAAAGGAAATAGCTATTGAAATTCCTGGATCTATGTGCATTGTTTTTCCCTCATAGAACAAGAGACGCCGGCCAACGCCTCGTCGACGATTTCATCCATATTTGCCGACACGCTTTGGAAAGCGTCCTCCGACGACTTCATTAGCGATTCGGATTCTATTTTGGATTTTTCAGAAAACAGTTCATAGAGGGTATCTTTTTCCCGTAGACTCTGTTCTCGAAAAGCCGATATCACTTTTGACTCCGCCGCATTGGAATCTATTTTGGCGTTTTCCAGGGCGATAATGGAATCTTTTTCCAGTTTATCCGCTTCGTTTTTCAATTTATTGGCCGCTTTTAAAAGATTCTCCACATGTAGCTCTCTGTCCAGCAGCGTTCTCTCTAGTTTGGGAGTAAATACTCTGGACACAAAGAGATAAACCAGAGAGAACCCGACTAGAATCCAAAAAATCTGCGATGGAAAAGTCGATGTGGCAAATTGCGGCAACTCGTCACCAATTTTATCTGAACAAAATCAGTATCGACACCAGAAGAGCGCAAAGGGCTATGGATTCCGTAATTGCGAATCCTAACATTCCGGCGAATTTAATCTTTTCATCGGCTTCAGGATTTCTAGCGACCGAACTTATCCAGGTGGAAAATAGATTTCCCATGCTGGTGCCAATGCCGTATAATGCGAATATTGCTATGGCCGCGCTAATAAAACGAGCCGCTTCCGTTGACAACATAACTGAACCTCCTTAAAAACTAGTGTAAATGTACAGCATCGTTTATGTATACACAAGTGAGTATTGTGAATATATAGGCCTGCAAAACGGCCACAACCACTTCAAATCCCGTTAAAATTATGTTTATGGCGATGGGCGCAATGCCGAAAATTCCAAGCATAGCGGCAAATCCGGCGAAAACCTTCATCATGGTATGACCGGCCATCATATTTGCAAAAAGTCTCACCGAAAGACTTATGGGTCTGGAAAGATAGGAGATCATTTCCACGGGAATCAGCAGCGGCAACAAAAATTTCGGGACTCCTCTAGGGGCAAACAGGTGAAGAAATCCAAAACCGTGCAGAACAACGCCCAATACCGTGATGAAAAGAAAAACAATCATGGCAATGGTGAACGTCGCGATTATATGACTGGTAAAGGTAAACATGTAGGGAATCATTCCCATTAAATTTCCAAATAGTATGAACAAAAATACTGAAAAAACGAAAGAGAAATAACGCTGTCCGATCTTTCCTACGTTCGCGTCAATCAGATCCGCCACCAGCGCGTAGGACATTTCTATAGACGCCTGCATACGATCCGGAACAAGCTTCCCTCTTCTTAAGCCGGCCGTCAAGACCACGCATATCGCGACGATGGTCGCAAAAATCGCCAGAGAGGAGTTTGTAAACGACAAATCAACGCCGGCAACGTTGATCTTCAATAGAGGAGACACAACAAATTGATGCAACGGATCGAGCATTTATCAATCTTAAACTACCATGGACGGATATTACTACCAATGGGAATATTCTGCAATGGACGGAAGGCCAAAACAAAAATTTCTATAGGTAATATCCCGAAAATTTCCCGTGTTTAGCATAGACATAAGTTCGTCGTAGCCGCCTATAAATTTCTCATTTACATACAAATACGGAACGGAGGCCGGAGAATTTTTTTTCCTGAGAAAAGCGTGTAATTCCGGATCCTGAAGCAGATTTTCCGCTTTAAAATCAAATTTATTTTTTTTCAGGAGAAAACATATTCTTCCGGACAATCCGCAAATGGGAAACGACGACGTTCCTTTCATAAATAGCACTGCCTTATGGGATTTAATTAGTTCTCTAAAACGAGCGTGAAACATAAACACTTCTCACTGATTTCTTTTAGCTCATTAATAAAAACAATACGCCCACAACCGATGGTTGTCAAGTTGGGGCGAATAATTATTGACGAATTGATTTTTAGAGATTGAAATAAACTGAATATATCTGAATATTCACAATGTCACGCGAGATATTTGTTTGTCAAATTGTTTTAATCGACATGTAACTTGCGATATTTCTTTTTTCTTTTGTGTTTTTTTTGATGAAAAAAATATATTAGAGCCGCGCACAAAATTACCAGAGCGCCAATTTGGATGTATTTTAGATGTTCTTTGGCGGATTCCAGAACGTCGGCAAATACATATCCGGCGCCGGCGACCGTCACCGACCAAACGAGGGCGGCGGGAATATTCAACGTTGAAAATTTCAGCGGCGTAATTTGGGCGGTTCCTATGATTATTGGACTGATATTTCTAATTCCGTATATGAATCTTGATCCAAATATAAACGCGGCGTCGTATTTTTTTAGAAATTCGATTACCTTACGTGATTTTTTAGCAAGTTTTGGATATTTTTCCAGTAGTTTTACGCCGTAGATTCTACCGACGAAGAACAAACATTGTTCGGTGATTAAAGTTCCCAAAAATGCGAAAAGCATCACAAATTTCAAGGACATTAATCCTCGACTGCAGAGAAAACCGGCTGTGAGCACCGCTATTTCTCCCTCTATACATGCAAATACGAATACGGCATAATATCCATAAAGTTTTATAAAGCTTTCGAACAAAACAACTCTCTTGTCGCTAAATAATGTGGCGCGCCCGAGAGGAGTCGAACCCCTAGCCTTCAGATCCGTAGTCTGACGCTCTATCCAATTGAGCTACGAGCGCACTGGTGGGTGATGACAGGTTCGAACTGCCGACCCTCTCGGTGTAAACGAGACGCTCTACCGCTGAGCTAATCACCCAAACAGTGCGAAGATACACGAATTCAATGTATGATGCAACAGCGTCGCAACGGATCTTGGGACGTTATATCATTTGTTCGCGGATTATTATGTCGGACTCTTCTTGATAGGCGATCGCCTTAAATCCTGATTCTTTAAGTAGTTTCAGCAGTCCGGCGCGCATGACGTTTTTATGATTCAACTCGTCGTTTAGGGATAGATTGGGGATGGAAACGCCTTTTCCGATGCATATGGTGACAATTTCATGGGATTCATCCTCTATTTTCATCTGGACGGTACCGCCAAACGGCATAATTTCTTTCGCGACGACGGCGTTATACATGATGATTTTTCCGGCGATATTCGGAATATTTTCAAAATCCGACTTTAGAAAAAACGATATGTTATATTTTTTCAAAAAATCGCTCGTCAATTGCTGCAGCGACTTAAAAGAATAAAAAAAAGAGTCGGATTTTTTGGAATACAACTCGCGTATGAATTTCAATAGAACGTTGGCTTTATCCACGCTTTCCCTAATTCCCGGGAGCAAGGATTTGTCTCCGGATACTTCAAAGGCTTCCACTCCCAGATTAATGGCGTTGCATGGGGCGATTAAATCATGGCAAATGCGAGCGATGAGCGCATTTTCGCATTGTTCCATTCGTCTCTCCGTCGTCGTTGAATTGTTATAACAATTTTATAAAAAATATAAAAGATAAAATTTTAAATAATTTTATTCTTTATTGGGGTTAAGCTAAGGATTTAGCGAAATTTTCTAGCGATTCAATGGAATTTACGTTAATTGGTTCGATGTTCGGAGAAATACGTTTCACCAGTCCGGAAAGAACTTTTCCAGGACCGATTTCGACGCATTTCGACGCGGAATTTGATTCGGCAAACAAAACGCTTTCCCTCCAGCGAACTCTTTCGGTGATTTGCTTCCGTAGCAGCTCTTTGAAGTTATCGGTTTCCGCCTTGGCGGTAACGTTGGAAATTATGGGTTTTATGGGATTGTAAAATTTCGTTCTCTCGAGAATTTCAGAAATTTTCGCCACTGCGTTTTCCATTAATTTACAGTGGAAAGGTCCGCTAACTTCTAGCGGCACGCTTTTTTTAGCGCCGGCGGAAATCGCTTTTTCAACGGCTTTTTTCACGGTCTGTTCGTGTCCGCTAATCACGATTTGTCCGACGGAATTATCGTTGGCTATTTGAACTATCTCATCCTTTGAACGGCATTCGGATAGGATTTGTTCGACGGTTTCCAAATCCAATCCTAGGATTGCGGCCATCGCTCCTCCGGTTGGACAGGCGGAGGCCATGGCGGCTCCCCGCGTTCTCAGAATTTTTGCCGCGTCCGCAACGGAAATCACGCGATCTGCGCATAGAGCGACGTATTCCCCCAAAGAATGTCCGGCAAGAAATCTGGCTTTCTGGGATACGTCCAAATGAAATTCTTCTTCTAAAACTTTCACAAACGCCATGCTGACAGCCATTAGAGCCGGTTGGGCGTTTTCCGTTGATTTTAATTCGTCTTCGGCTCCGTTGAAAATTAAATCTGATAGTTTGAAGGAAATAGAATCGTCCACCTCGTGAAAAATATTTTTTGCTGATGAAAAAGCGTCGTATAGATCCTTACCCATCCCAACTTTTTGGGATCCTTGCCCGGGAAATACAAAAATCATTATTTCTCCTACTTTTTCCAAAACGGCTTTATGAATACCACAAAGAACGAGATGAATTCAATTCTTCCGACCACCATTGATATGGTCAGTATTATTTTTGCAAACGAAGACAGTTCGGATATTTCCGCCATAGTCGCTCTGCGTAAACCGAAAAACGGGCCGTTGTTGTTTATGGACGTAATAACGGCGTTAAAAGCCTTTCCGAACTCAAGATCCGAAACGGTTAAGATCAGCGACGTTAAAATTACGAATATCATGTAGCAGGAAAAGTACGAAAGTAATCCGGTAACGTCTATTTCGTCTAATTTTCTTCCGGCATAGGTTGGGATATAAATGGCGTTTGTTTTTACCAAACGGATAAGATAGCTTTTTATCAGCAGAAATATCATCATGATTCTGAATATTTTTATGCCGCCGGTGCAGGATCCGGAACATCCTCCGCAGAAATTTAGCGCGTATATGAATGCGTCCGTAAACGCGGCGAATGATTCTGGAAGAGGGACGGTTACTCCGGTGGTCGTCACGGAGGACGTTATGGCCAAAACGGCTGTTCCCAAGCTTTCCAAAATAGAGGCATCCGAAAAAGATGCGATATAGGCGGCAAGAAATGCCGCGCAAACCGCTATTATGGAGATATAGCAGATAAATTGCCTATCTTTAAATGCGGAAAATCCGTTGTAGGTCAGGTTTTTTATGAACGTAGCGGATATTCCGCTGACGAACATCAGCGTCGACAAAACCCATATGGTAATTTTGGAGGCCGTTGCGTAATTGACGTCGGAAATTAATACCCCTCCGCTGGATATCGCGTCTAGGGAATAGCAAAGCGAATCGACGGAGGATATTCCCGAGCCGGTTAGCATAATCGAACCCGTTAGCGCCGCAATTAAATAGGCGGTCAGAATAATTTTTAATTGATGCGGCAGATCGGAGTTTTTCGAAAAATTATTGCGCTCAAACGAAATGGGAGCGAGAAAATTAGCGAACACATACAGACACGAGGTTATGAATCCGACGCCTCCGAGCAGCTGCAGCATACTTCTCCACAGCAGAAATCCCTCCGAAAAGTTTTTCAGATCCGGAACCACCGTCGCGCCCGTTGTCGTAAGCGCGGACGTTATTTCAAAAAAGCAATCCGCCTTTGAAATTTCCAGCGGAGAAATAATAAGAGGAATAGAAGCGAGAATCGGAACGCTGATCCAAGAAATCAGTACCGTCAATATTCTTTCTCTCAGATTTAAAAAAATGCTTTCCTGGGTCTGATTGGAGAAAAAAAGTAGTCCTCCAATGAAGCAGCAGAATATTCCTCCGATTACAAAACAGGAGCTTGTATTCCGCGAAGAACTCCAGTCCGCCAGGGCGGGAATCGCCATGGCCGCCGCTAGAACGAAAAATATCGCTCCCGTCGCATAAAAAATTTTACGATACGAAATCATATTGTCCTCAAAAGCATTCTAATCGTTTTTTCCCAAAAACCATATTTTTAAATTGCGACGTTCGATGATTTTTGCGCAACATGTTGATTGTTAGCATAATGTTTGCTAAAATAAATGAAATTTATAGGAGGAAATTATGGCTGATAAGGTAGCTCCATTTTATAAGGACGCCGTAAATGCGGTGGACGTCGGTTTACGTAGGTACATGCTGAACGTGTTTTCTTATATGTCAGGCGGACTAGCTCTAACGGCCGTTATCGCCTACTTGGCGAGTCGTTCGCAAGGTTTAGTATCTCTTTTATTTTCGAATCCGTTAGTTTTTTTCATTATTGCGTTGGCGCCGTTGGGAATATCGATATATTTATCCATGAAAATAGCGACTATTTCTATGGAAAAAGCTAAAATCTTATTTTTTTCCTATGCCGCTTGTCTGGGAATATCGCTGGCTTCGATTTTTATCATATACTCCGGCGATAGCGTAGCCGTCGCCTTCTTTACGACGTCGTCGATGTTTCTGTCGATGGTTATCTATGGATACGTTACCGAAAAAGATCTAACGGGATTGGGATCATTTTTGATCATGGGAGTAATTGGATTAATAATTGCTAGTATTGTGAATATGTTTGTGGGCAGCTCTGCTTTCATGTTTGTGGTATCGGCGCTGGGGATTGTCATATTTGTCGGTTTAACGGCCTATGACACGCAGCTCATAAAAAGTTATTACTTCGATTCAGATACGGTTGAAATAAGCGAAAAAAAAGCCATATTTGGCGCTTTGCGTCTATATTTGGACTTTATAAACTGTTTTCTCTATGTTTTGAGATTTTTAGGATCAAGGAAAAACTAGGCGTTGGCGAGGGCGTAAATTTTTTAAAATTATCCGCTCTCCTTTGACGATGAATGTGGAAATTTTCGTTCGTCGAATTGTGGAAACGCGCGTCGTCGTCATTGCAGAACGGTTTTTTGTCGAGGTGGGAGTATCCGTGAAAGGCGAGAGCGTTGTTTTTACTTCCGATTGCATAGGAACGGCGAGTCCCGTTTCTATTTTTTCAACTTCATTTAACGCCGACGACATTTCGGACGCAAAATTAACGGCCTTAGTCGGAGAACTATTTGATTTTCGTCCATATTTTATATCTAAAAAATTGGATCTGCCGCGTTCCGCAAAAAACTTCCCGCTGCGAACATTTGGAACGCGAACCTCCCGAATTTACTTGGGAAAAATTGGACGCCGTCGATGATTTGTTAAAAACCGCAAAAAATGGAGATTAAAAATGCTATTTCGTTATTTCTATCGGGGGATGTGTTTGCTGTTCTTGGTATCATGTTCCTCCGTAGATCGGACGATATATTTGGATTACGCCGCATCCGCTTCCATAAACAAGAAGGCTCTGGAAAAGTTCGACGACGTCAGTTGCTTGGATGGTAATTCTTCAGGTTTCAATCATCATGCGAAAGTTTTACTGGAAATAGAAAATCAAGCCGCTCAAGTAATTGCGAAAAAAATTAACGCAAAGCCGAGTCAAATTGTGTTTACTAACAATGCGACCATGTCCAGCAATATTGCCATTCTCGGAGTCGCTCGCCAATATCCTGGTTGCCATATGATTACGTCCAAAATAGAGCATAAAGGAATGCTCGGCATATTCGAGTATTTGGAAAGCGTCGGCCATAGGATCTCATATCTTGACGTGGACCGTTTTGGAAACGTTAATTTGGAGCAGTTGTCCAAAAGTGTTGAAAAGAATACGAGGTTAATCTCCATTCAAACGTTCAACAGCGAAATAGGAACTATGCAAAATATTGGCGCCATAGGAAAAATTGCCAAAAAACACGGAGTGTTATTTCATTCCGACGCTTCCCAATCGTTTGGTAAATATGATATTGACGTTGAGGCGCTTAACATCGATCTGCTGACGATTTCCGGTTATAAAATAGGAGCTCCTAAAGGAATTGCGGCGCTATACGTAAGGGATAAGAATAGACTGAAACCGATAGTCTTTGGATCGGGAGATCCATTTTTTCCAGGAACAAAGTCGACGGCGTTGATTGCGTCTTTTGCGGAGGCCGTCAAATATTTTCGTTTCGATACGGCCAAGATAAGCGAGAATTTTCATATTTTGGCCTCGGAACTTTCAAAGATAGACGACGTTTACATTAATTCGTCGACTCCGTCTCATGTGCTATCCGTTTCCATTGGGGGAGTTCAGTTGAAGGATGTTCTGGAGCGCATGAAGAATTATTCTTTTTCCGCCGGATGTTCGTGTTTGGGACAGGGGAAATCAAATGTGACGCAAGCCATAGATCCCGACGGTAAATTGCCGTCCTGCACCTTGAGAATCAGTTTTTCTGATCGGGTAAAATCGGCGGATCTTGTCGCGTTCGTAAAAAATCTTCAGAAGGCGATTTGTCAATTGCGCCGCATGAAAAGCGTTGGCGCCGGATGCCAATCGAAGGAATCCCAAAATGATCTGAACGAATCGCTAAAAGCAATACGGAGCGCGTTGGCGTCATCGAAAAAATAAGACCAATTTTTTCGAGAATAAATCGGCCGTTGATTGGCGGAGACTGTTGTGTTAGCTCCGTCCATTTAGTATAACTCTAGATAAGTCATTGGGGGGGAAATCCGCATGGTTATGGATAACGTTTTGTTTACGGATAAATTGGCAAAAAATTGTAGCGTCGTGGCGGGAGTCTATTCCGATGGTTCGCTTTCTTCCAGCGCTCAAAAGATAGACGAGAATTTTGGCGGAATTATCTCGAGAAATTTGAAAAAATTAAATTTCGTTGGAAAAACGCTTTTTAAAACCTGCTCTTTTGTGGCGGATCACGGCGACTACAATCATTTTATATTGGCGGGATTGGGAGAATCGGACAAAAAATTTACGAAATTCGAATTGGAAAAATTGGGGGCCGCTATTTATTCCGGAGTATCGAAATTAGATACGGACGTCGTCGTCGCCGTCGAGGACGTCGATCTTCGCGCATCCTGCGACTGCGTTCCCGCTTTTATTGGATTTGGCGCGTTGTTGAAATCTTGGAATTTCGAAAAATATAAATCTAAAAAAGACGAATCGATAAAGTTGAAAAATTTATCTCTGTTGACCGCCGATGCGAAAATAGCCGAGGAATACTTTGCGAAATTGCGAAAAATCGCCGACGGAATATTTTTAACGCGATTGGTGGTATCGGAACCGGCAAACGTAATTTATCCGGAAAGTTTAGCGGCAATGGCGAAAAATGAATTATCTCCGTTGGGGGTGGAAGTTGAAATTCTTGAGACGGCTGAAATGAAAAAACTCGGCATGAACGCTCTCTTGGCCGTTGCGCAAGGCAGTGAAAACAAGCCAAGATTAGCGGTTCTCCGTTGGAACGGCGGAAAAAAATCGGAATCCCCCGTGGCTTTTGTGGGCAAAGGAGTGACATTTGACAGCGGCGGAATCAGTCTAAAGCCAGGGGATAATATGCACGAGATGCGCTATGACATGGCCGGTTCCGGAACGGTGTTGGGTTTGCTGAAAGCCGTTGCGCTGAATAAATTACCGGTGAATGTGATTGGCCTAATGGCGATGGCGGAAAATATGCCGTCCGGTTCCGCTCAGCGGCCAGGAGACGTTGTGAAATCCATGTCCGGTCAAACCATTGAAACGCTGAATACAGACGCCGAGGGACGTATGATACTCGCGGACGCGCTTTGGTATGCGCAGGATAGATTTAATCCGGCGGCAATAATAGATCTGGCGACGTTGACGGGGGCGATTGTCGTCGCCTTGGGGCACGAGTTCGCCGGTTTGTTCAGCAACTGCGACGAATTGGCGGATCAAATTGTGAAATCGTCCGTTGCAACCGGAGAGAAGGTGTGGCGTATGCCAATGTCCGAGCATTTCGACGAAGGAATTAATTCGGACGTCGCCGATATGCAAAATATCGGAAAACCAAATGTTCGCGGCAGTAGCATAACGGCGGCCCAGTTCCTAAAAAGATTCGTGAACGATAAAAAATGGGCTCACATAGATATCGCCGGAGTGGAGACGTCAGTAAATGATTTATTTATTTGCTCCAAAGGAGCTACCGGATTTGGAGTCCATCTTTTGTATGATTTTTTGTGCGAGAATTATGTGAAATAAGATTTCGAGAATCCAATGGAAATAAATTTTTATCATGTGGCCGAAGGAAATTTAGTTCCGTCAGTTATTCGTCTTCTGGAAAAAATATACGCGTCCGGCCAGAGATGCGTTTTT
>JAISMI010000093.1 GCA_031276835.1 Holosporaceae bacterium
TCAAGCCCAAAAGGAAGAATTTTTCAACTGTTTTGTTAACATGTTGATAAAATTATACGCCTCCAATTTTAGAGAGTATAAAACCGCTAAATTCACCGTTGTCAGCGCGAGAGAAAAAGCAAAATCCCAGTATTTAATCGAGACCAAAGTCTCAATCCCAGGAAAAAAGGAGACGACCATCATTTGGTCCGTCTATGATAAAAACGGAGAGGTAAAAATCTACGACGCCGTTCTCGACGAGGTGAGCATGGGACAAATCCAGCGGGCGGAAATATGCGGAGGCATTGCGAAAAATGGTTTGCAAAAATTTATGCAGGAATTTAAAGCAAGATACGGAAAATAAAAATGGATATTTCTGTAAAAATTTTGAATAACGCTCTTGGAATTGAGCTTCCATCCTATGCGACGGCCGGAAGCGCCGGTTTAGATTTAAGAGCGGCGATTTCCGAGCCTATTATTTTGAGAAAAAATGAAAGAAAATTGATTCCGACCGGATTGGCCATGGCCGTTCCCATCGGCTACAACGCAGAAATTCGTCCGAGATCCGGATTGGCTTACAAAAACGGCGTCTCCGTCTTAAATTCTCCTGGAACCATAGACAGCGATTATCGCGGCGAAGTGAAAGTTTTGCTCATTAATCTAGGAGAGGACGATTTTTTGATAGAAAACGGCATGAGAATCGCCCAATTGGTTATACAAAAATGCGAGACAATCGATTGGAATGTGGTAAACTCTTTGGACGAAACCGGCAGATCGAAAGGCGGTTACGGTTCAACAGGAGTGAAATAAGAGGAAACATATGAAATTTTATCGTAGCTTATTCGGTTGCTTATTGATTGTCGGCTGTGCGTCTTCGGTTAAGGACGACTTTAAGAATCGTACCGCGGATAGCATATACAAAAAGGCCGATTCTTTGCTGCGGGCCGGAGAATATACGGAAGCCGCGTCCGAATTTAAGGATATCGAAGCCCTATTCCCCTACTCTTCCAAGGCTAACGAAGCTCAAATATTAGCGGCCTATTGTCATTTTCTAGCGTCCAATTATCTCGACGCTACTAGAGAAATTGAAGTATTTTTGCGATATCATCCCTCTCATGAATTGGTTCCGTACGCAATGTATCTAAAAGCCATGTGCATATATATGCAGGTTTCTTCCGTCGGAAGAGATTCCAAAATAGCAATCGACGCCAAATACGCCTTCGCCGAATTGGTAAATAAATTTCCAAATTCCCAATACCGTCGCGATTCCGAAAAAAGAATAACCATATTGGAGGATATTATCGCCGCTCACGAAATGATGGTGGGTAGATATTATCAAAAAAACAAAAGCGCCCTGTCCGCCATCGGCAGATACGCTTTTATCGTCGCCCAAACGCCCCACAACGCCCACGCGCCGGAAGCCATATATAGAATTGTGGAATGCTGTCGTTTTCTCGGTCTAGACGAAGAGGCAAAAAATAATTATCATGTTTTGGAGCTACGGCATCCCAATTCCCATTGGACCCAAAAAGCAAAACTTTTTATGAAAAAATAATTTGACGTTTTTAATATTTTACTAAGGTTTTTTTGATATGAATGTAAATATTAGCGAGAGAGAAAAGAAACATTTTTCGATAGAGGACGTCGTGTCATATTCGAATATAGAAATAACGCATGCGAACGATAACGCTCCCCCTGCGAAAATTATCGCGGTCAAAATCATTATTTGGGGAGTTATTGCGACTTTAGCGGCGGCATTATTCTTTATTCGATAGTCAATATCCCGTAATCAATGAGTTGAAAAGTAGGTTTTAAGCGTGTAGCATAGCAACCGTATATGGATTTGTTATACTCGGAGAAACCATGATAGTTGTCTGTCCATCGTGTTTTTGTAAATATTCCGTTCAGGCGGATAGTATTGGCCAAGAAAAATTAGTGCGCTGCGCCATGTGCGGCGCAACTTGGAGGCAATCGACCCTCGACGGATCAACGGAAAAAAAGCAGCATGCTCAGGATCTAATAAAATGGACTTTTTTTTGGTTCATGGTTTTCGTCACAATTTTTTCTTTATTTTTCGCTAAAAACGCGGTAATGAAAATTTGGCCGTCGATTTCCAGTTTCTACGAAATGGCGGGTTTACAAAATGAATACGGTGGAAAAGCGTTCGTAATTCAAAATTTATCTAATTTTTTCGTCATAAAAAACGACGCGCTTTATATGGGACTAAAAGGAGAATTGTTGAATGTTTCAAACGAAGTGCAATCCATTCCAAGCATTATCATTTCCCTAAAAGACGACGAAAACGTAAAAAAAGATTCCCATTATAAGAAAATTTGGAACCATAATCCGACCTATAAGAAGCTACTTCCCAATCAGAAGGTGGTGTTTGAAACAGAATTGCAAAGCGTTCCGTACAATAACCTAATTTGCGATATAAAATTAGACGTTTTATAGGGAAATTGATGACCCAGAAGAACAATCCAAGCCTTATGCAGAGCATATATTTGCGCCTCGTTGAAATACTGGGAATATTTGTATTTTTCCTGGCATTGGCCACCGTTGTCGCCCTGGCTTCCCATTGCTCGGAGGATCCTTCCCTAAACGCCGCCATAGACGGAGAAGCATCCAATCTGCTATCCTTTGCCGGCAGTTACTATTCGGACGTTATGGTTCAACTATTTGGAACGTCCGCTTATGTATTTTCATTAATTCTCTTATCGTTTGGCCATCAATTGATGAAATATCACGTGGTTTCATTTTTTAGAATCATTTCGTCTTTTATCTGCTGCGTATCTTTTTCAATTACGTTGGAAATTCTCCAAACTAATATTTTATCTTCGGGAGTCGTTGGTTTTTTAATTGTTAAATACATAAAAAGTAAAATTGACGCTTCTTTGCCTCTAAATTTTTGGATATGCGTTGGAACTTTAATTTTCATATTTTTGGCGAGCATGATTTATGTGACGAGATTTCATTTCTCCAGCATAAAAGAATTTTTTCAGAGATTTTTTGCGGACTCCGGCTCGTTGGTTAACGATATTTCGGAAGTTTCCGCAATAAAAATTGGACGAAATTTATCCGTAAAAAAAACGAAAGAGATCATAACCTCGAGGGATCCGAAAAACGGTTTCCTTCTACCTCCTATTTCATTACTGAAGGAGGCTCAGTCGAGCGGAGAAAAATTATCGGAGTCGGAACTTAAATCCTGCTCCGAAAATTTGGTAGGCGTTTTAAAGGATTTTGGCGTCAGCGGGGAAATTATCGGTGTCAGTCCCGGGCCGGTCGTAACGTTGTACGAATTAAAACCGGCCGCCGGCATAAAATCTTCTCGCGTCATAGGATTGTCCAACGATATCGCCAGATACATGAGCGCGGTTTCGGCAAGAGTCGCCGTTATACCAGGACGAAACGCCCTCGGAATAGAACTTCCCAATAGAAAACGCCAAACGGTCTATCTGAGAGAGCTTTTGGAATCCAACGTCTATAACAAATCTCCGGCTATTCTTCCTATTTCGTTAGGAAAAGACATCTCCGGAGAGTCCATAGTGGCCGACCTCGCCAAGACTCCACATTTGCTTATAGCGGGCACAACCGGCTCTGGAAAATCCGTCGGCATAAACGCCATGATTTTATCTCTTCTATATAAGTTAACTCCGGACGAATGCAAATTTATAATGGTTGATCCTAAAATGCTGGAATTGTCGGTTTACGACGACATTCCACATTTACTAACTCCGGTTGTTACGGATCCGAAAAAAGCCGTTTCCGTTCTAAAATGGGCCGTAAAGGAAATGGAATCCCGCTACATGTCCATGTCAAAGCTTGGAGTAAGAAATATAGAGGGCTATAACGCAAAACTGAAACATTTGCAAAACTCCGGAGAATCATTTACCAGAAGAATCCACACCGGATTCGATCCGGAAACCGGCGCGCCAATTTACGAAACTCAAGTTATCCAATTGGAATTACTTCCCTATATAGTAATCGTCGTGGACGAAATGGCGGATTTAATGCTAGTGGCCGGAAAAGACATTGAAATAGCCGTTCAAAGACTAGCTCAAATGGCGCGCGCCGCCGGAATTCATCTGATCATGGCCACCCAAAGACCGTCCGTCGACGTAATTACCGGCACCATTAAAGCTAATTTTCCCACCAGAATTAGTTTTCAGGTCAGTTCAAAAATCGACAGTCGCACAATTTTGGGAGAACAGGGAGCAGAGCAATTGCTTGGTCATGGAGATATGCTTTACATGGCGTCCGGAGGTCGCATGACTAGAATTCACTGCCCTTTTGTCAGCGACATTGAAGTAGAAAAAGTTACGGAAAATCTAAAATCCCAAGGAGAACCCCATTATATTTCCACAATTCTAGAGGACGAAGACGAGTTCGCCGACGACGAAGGATCTTTCGATTCGTCCGGAAACGATCCTCTCTATAACGACGCCGTGTCGTTGATACTAAGAGAAGGAAAGGCGTCCACTAGTTTTATCCAAAGACATTTGAAAATTGGATATAACCGAGCCGCCCGTATAATTGATATGATGGAGGCGGCCGGAATTGTTTCTTCGGCTAATCACGTTGGAAAAAGAGAAATATTGGGCAGATAATGAAATTTTTGTTTTTAATACTACCGTTTTTTACATTTATGTCGGCTTCTTCGGCGTCGACAAAAATCGATTACATTGGAGAGGTCGAAAAATACTTGAACGATATCTCCACATTCGAGTCTGATTTCATCCAATTGGATAAACGAGGACGCGGCTCAATAGGACATTTTTTTCTGAAAAGACCTTTCCTCATGAAAATGGATTATCGAAACCCGCCAACTCACGTGGTGATCGCAAAGGACGATAAAATCATCCACTATGATCGCGAACTAAAGGAAAAAACCGTAACCTCCATGCATTCGTCTCCTTTGTCCTTCTTTCTTGAAAGAAAAATAAATTTACGAAAAAAAATAAAAGTATTGTCCGTCCAAGACGGCGACGATTTTTTATCCGTTAAATTTTGCAAGAAAAATAACGAGGACGAAGGAGCGGTAACTTTGATTTTTTCTAAAAATCCGCTAACTCTCAGAAAATGGATCATATTTTCCAATAAAAATGACGAACGCTCTTCCGAAGGCACAGAAATTTCTCTCTTGAATTGGCAACTAAAACATAATATTCCAGACGAAGAATTTGAAAAATTTGAAGCGACGCCATAGGAATTTATAATGCTAGCGAAAAGATCTTCCTTTTTTATTTTTTTCACCTGCGCAATCGGAGCCTGGTTGTTTCATTTGAAATATACGGTGATTTCCATTGAGGATAGAATTCGTCATGCCAAACGAGAAATAGCGATAGAAAAAAAAAATCATCACATCCTAAAGGCTGAATGGAAAGCGTTAACGTCGCCGGAGAGAATACAGCAGTTAACGATGAAACATTTGAATATGCGCCAAATCGAACCGTCGCAATTGAGGGAATTTGATCCGTCTATATTTCATGCGGAAAAAAGCAAATATAAAGAAACCAAAAAATTATCAAAATTAATAGACGAAATTCTTTCGTCTAAAGGCGTCGATTAATGTACAGAGGGTACGGAAATAATTTATATTCGTTATCAACGCGATCGTTAAAAGTCGCCAAGCAAAGAACTCTGTTTGCCGTCAGTATTTTTTTGATTTTATTTTTGCTACTCATTTTTCGTCTTTTTCAGGTTATGGTTTTCAACGACAGGGGTGAAGAGCATAATTTAGAGTGGTTTTTTGCGCCGCCCGTAATTTCTCGCGGAGATATTATTGATAGAAACGGCGCCATAATAGCCACAAGTCTGCCGACGGTTTCCCTATACGCCTGTCCCCATGAAATAATAAACGTCGAAGAATCCGCGCAAAAAATAGTGAAGGCTTTGAAAGAATTAGATAAAGCCGACGTTGTGAAAAAACTATCTTCCGGAAAAAGATTCCTGTGGATAAAGAGAAATTTATCTCCAATTCAAGAACAGGCGGTTTTGAACCAGGGTATTCCTGGAATGCATTTTCTAAAGACCGAACGCCGCGTATATCCGGACGAAAATCTGCTGGCCCACGTCATCGGAGGAACGGACGTGGACAACATCGGAATCGCCGGCATTGAAAAAGTTTTTGACGCCTCCCTAAGGGAATCGTCCAGGCCAATAGCGCTGTCCATAGACGTAAAAATTCAGCATGCCGTTCGCGATGAACTACAAAAAAGCATTGCTGAATTTAGCGCGATCGGCGGCGGCGCCGTCGTAATGAAAATATCCACCGGAGAAATAATATCGCTGGTTTCTCTTCCGGATTTTGATCCCAATAAAAACTCCGATCCGCAGGAAAAAAAACGTTTCAACATGATTACGTCGTCCGCCATTGAGCCAGGGTCGTCGGCGAAGATTTTTAACACGGCCATGGCGTTGGAATCCGGACGCATTACTCCATTTACAGTATTCGACGCAAGATTTCCGCTGAAAATAGGAAAATTTACGGTTCATGATTTCAAGGGATTGGGCGCTTTTCTTTCGGTGGAGGAAATTTTAAAATATTCGTCCAATATAGGTTCCGCCAAAATTGCTCTTTCCATTGGTTCCAGAACTCAAAAACAATTTTTTAAGCGCATCGGACTATTGGACGCCGTTTCCTGCGAGCTATTGGAGACGCAGCGTCCCCTTTATCCTCGCCATTGGTCGGAGGCGAGCTCTATTACGATTTCTTACGGTCACGGAATTGCG